>JAFDHW010000431.1 GCA_019308705.1 Deltaproteobacteria bacterium | reverse complement strand
GGCTCGCCTGATTTCCGCGCTGGCCGCGTTATCGGGGCTCGGCGTACCAAAGTACGCCTTCACCCCTCTAGCCTTGCCAGCACGGAAATCAGGCTTCGTGAATAATCCGGGCTATGGTTTTTTGCGGCGGCCGCAAGGGCCGCGGGGTTTTTACGCGTTGAGGCGACCCGGCCGGACATGGTACAACCAGGCCATCTCCTTGCACGGTTTCACCAGCCCTGGAAAGAAGGCTCCATGCCCCTCGCCGTGCTCCCGACGGACCAGGTTTCCGCCTCCTGTTCCCCGTGGCCCGAACCCCGGTTTTCCGTGCTGGGGGAGGCCGCCCGGGACGGGTTGACCGGGCTTTGGTGGCCCGTGGACGCGGGGTATTGCGAATGGCCCCTGTCCTTTTTCGAGGCCCTCTCCTTTGTCGCCCAAATGAACCGGGAAAACGCCCTGGGCCACAGCGACTGGCGGCTGCCCAACCGCAGAGAGTTCTTCTCCCTCATAAGCCACGCGGCCGTCAACCCGAGCCTGCCGCCCGGCCACCCCTTCGAGAACGTGTTTCCCGGCTACTACTGGACCTCCTCCACCGTGGCCCGGCTGCCGGACCAGGCATGGTACGTGCACCTGGGAGGGGCGAGGGTGTTCAAGGGCATGAAGCACGCATCCTGCATGGTGTGGCCCGTTCGGGGCCAAAGCGCCGCGTACCCGGCCACGGGCCAGGACCTGTGCTTCGGCCCGGACCACAAGCCCAGGGACTGCGCGGGAACCGGCCAGGACGGCGAAACGAAAAGCGGCGCGCCCTGGCCGACCCCCCGGTTCGCGGACCACGGCCCGGTGGTGGAGGATCGGCTCACCGGACTTTTCTGGACCAGGAACGCGGACCTTGCAAGGGGCCGGACGACGTGGGAGGAAGCGAAAGCCCTGGCCGGGGGCCTGCACCTGCAGGTAAACGGCAGGCCCGGCGCCTGGCGGCTTCCCACCGTGCGGGAGGCGGAAAGTTTGGTGGATCTTTCCGCCCACTCCCCGGCCTTGCCCGCCGGCCACCCCTACGACAGCGTGGGCGACTTCTACTGGACGGCCACCCCCTCGGCCTATGACACGGACTACGCCTGGGCCCTGTATGCAAAGGACGGCGTCGTCGGCGTAGGCTACAAGACACGCCCGGAGTTTTCGGCCTGGGCAGTCTGTTCCGGAGCGGATGCATGAGAAGACTCGTTTTTGGTTTCCTGCTGGCGGTTTTCCTGGCGGCTTCCCTCTCCGGATGCGCCTTTTTCCGGCCCCGGCTCCCGGCTTCGGCCCTTCAGGAGGTGCCCTGGCGCAAGGTGCCGCCCCTTTCCGACGACCAGCCCGTGGAAACCCTGCTCGTTGCCTGTGAACAAAGCCTTGCCTACCTGGAATCCCTGGAATCCGGCGCAACCCTGCCTTTTGGCGCGCAGCGCATCCCCGCCGCCCGGGTGGAAGAAAGCCTAAAAGCGTTCATGCGCCTGGTCCGGGAAAACCCCGGAGGCTGGCAGCGGCGGATGAAGGAGACGTTCGCCGCCTATCAGGTCCCCGGGGTCAAGCGCAGCGGGGACATGCTCTTCACCGGCTATTTCACCCCGGAATATCCCGGGTCCCGGGTGCGGACCGAGGAATACGCCTATCCCCTCTACGCCAGGCCGCGGGACCTCGTTTTCGTGAACCTGGGCGACTTCGCCCGGGACCTGGCCGGCCGGCGCCTCCTGGGGCGCGTCAGCGGCAAATACCTCGTTCCCTATTACACCCACCGGGAGATCGCCCAGGGAAGCCTTTCGGGCAAGGGCCTGGAGGTGGCCTGGCTGAAAAACCCGGTGGACGCCTTCTTTCTCCAGGTCCAGGGCTCGGGCCGCATCAGGACCCCGGACGGCGAGGTCTTCACCGTGCTCTACGACGGCAAGAACGGCCACGCCTACACCAGCATCGGCAGGATCCTCGTCGACGAGGGCAAGGTGCCCAAGGAAAAGATGTCCATGCAGGCCATCCGGGACTACCTGGAAAACAACCCCGAAGACGCCATGCGCATCCTTCACCAGAACCGGTCCTTCGTGTTCTTCCGCGCCTCGGACGAGCCCATCAAGGGCTGCATGGGAAAGGCCTTGACCCCCGGCCGGTCCGTGGCCATGGACAGAACCCTGTTCCCCCTCGGCGCCCTGGGTTTTATCGTCTCGAAAAAACCCCTGCAATGCCAGGACGGCTCGCTGGCCTGGGAACCCTTCTCACGCTTCGTGCTCATCCAGGACACCGGGGGAGCCATCCGCGGCCCCGCCCGCCTGGACCTCTACTGGGGCTCCGGCGAATACGCCGCCCTCGCCGCCGGGCACATGCAGCACTCCGGGCAGATGTTTTTGTTTTTGCTGAAGGAGTAGGTTTCGCAGGGGAAACCTTTTGGAAAAAGTTTCCCCTGCACCCCCTCAAAACTGTCCGGATCGGGAATGCTTCGCATCCCCTTGTTCTCCACGTACTGATTGCCCTCTCGGGCTGAGCGGTTTTAGCCCGAATTATTCACCCTTCCGGCGAGCCCG
>JAFDHW010000430.1 GCA_019308705.1 Deltaproteobacteria bacterium | reverse complement strand
TCCTCCAGCACCTTGGCGGCGGCGGCGGGGATGACGGTGCCGGGGCCGAAGATGAGGTCCGCGCCGTGTTCGCGGAGGAACTCGTAGTCCTGGGGCGGGATGACGCCGCCCACGATGACCACGATGTCCTCGCGGCCGAGGCGTTTGAGTTCCGCGACCAGCTTGGGCAAAAGCGTCTTGTGGCCGCCGGCGAGGCTGCTCATGCCGATGGCGTGGACGTCGTTTTCCACGGCCTGGGCCGCGGCCTCCTCCGGGGTCTGGAACAGCGGGCCGATGTCCACGTCAAAGCCCAGGTCCGCGAAGGCGGTGGACACCACCTTGTAGCCGCGGTCGTGGCCGTCCTGGCCCATCTTGGCCACCATGATCCGGGGCCTGCGGCCTTCCTTCTTTTCGAACGCGTCGGCCATCCTGCGGACGGATTCCACCTGCTCCTCCTCGCTGTATCCGGCCCTGTACACGCCGGAAACGCTCTGGGTGGTTGCCCGGTGGCGGCCCCACACCTTTTCCAGGGCGCCGGAGATCTCGCCCAAAGACGCCCGGGCGCGGGCGGCGGCCACGGAAAGCTCCAGCAGGTTTCCCTCGCCCGTTTCCGCGGCGTTGGTGAGGGCCTCCAGGGCCTTTTTCACCTTTTCCTCGTCGCGCTCGGCGCGCAGCTTCTCCAGCCGCGACTTCTGGGATTTCAAGACCGCGGTGTTGTCCACCTCCAGGACCTCCACTTCGTCGGGAGTGTCGGGCGGGTAGAGGTTCACGCCCACCACGGGTTCGCGCCCGGAGTCGATGAGGGCCTGGCGGCGGGCGGCGGCCTCCTCGATCCTGAGCTTGGGCACGCCGGTGCCGATGGCCTTGGCCATGCCACCCAAAGACTCGATCTCCTGGATGTGGGCCCATGCGCGGCGGGCCAACTGGGCGGTGAGGGTTTCCAGGTAATACGACCCGCCCCAGGGGTCAACCACCTTGGTGATGCCGGTTTCCTCCTGGAGGTGAAGCTGGGTGTTTCGGGAGATCCTGGCCGCGAACTCCGTGGGCAGGCTGACGGCCTCGTCCAGGGAGTTGGTGTGCAGGCTCTGGGTGTGGCCGAAGGCCGCGGCCATGGCCTCCAGGCAGGTGCGGGCCACGTTGTTGAAGGGGTCCTGCTCGGTGAGGCTCCACCCGGAAGTCTGGGTGTGGGTCCGAAGCGCCATGGACTTGGGATTCTTGGGGTCGAACCTCTTGATGAGCTTGGCCCACAAAAGACGCGCGGCCCTGAGCTTAGCCACCTCCATGAAGAGGTTCATGCCCGTGCCCCAGAAGAAGGACAGCCTGGGCGCGAAGGCGTCCACGTCCAGGCCGGACTCCACGCCGGTCTTCACGTACTGGTACCCGTCGGCCAGGGTGTAGCCCAGCTCGATGTCCGCGGGCGCGCCGGCCTCCTGCATGTGGTAGCCGGAGATGGAGATGCTGTTGAACCTCGGCATCTCCTTGGCGGTGTACTTGAAGATGTCCGCGATGATGCGCATGGACGGCTCGGGCGGGTAGATGTAGGTGTTGCGCACCATGTATTCTTTCAAGATGTCGTTCTGGATGGTGCCGGTGAGCTTGTCGTGGGGCACCCCCTGCTCCTCGGCGGCCACGATGTAGTAGGCCATGATGGGCAAAACCGCGCCGTTCATGGTCATGGAAACCGACATCCGGTCCAGCGGGATGCCGTCGAACAGGATCTGCATGTCCAGGATGGAGTCCACGGCCACCCCGGCCTTGCCCACGTCGGACACCACGCGCTCGTGGTCCGAGTCGTAGCCCCTGTGGGTAGGCAGGTCAAAGGCGATGGACAAGCCCTTCTGGCCCGCGGCCAGGTTCCTGCGGTAGAAGGCGTTGGACTCCTCGGCCGTGGAAAACCCCGCATACTGGCGCACGGTCCAGGGCCGCACCACGTACATGGTGGCGTACGGCCCCCGCAGATACGGCGGAATGCCCGCGGCAAACCCCAGGTGGTCGGCCTTTTCAAGGTCCTCCTGGGTGTAGAGCCCCTTGACCGGGATCTTCTCGTTGGTCATCCAGGGGGTGTCGATGGCCCGGGCGGCCTGCTCGTCTATGCCGGCCTTCCAGGAGGCCGGGTTGGTCTGCGCGGCCGCAGGCGAAAAGTCGAGCTTGGTGAAATCCGGCGTGTTCATGGCTTAGGCTTTCTCCTGAAGGTTCGCCAGCATCTCATAGACGTTCTGGCCCAGGAAGATGTAGTCGTCCATTCCCGCGGAACGGTAGCCGCCTTCCAGGTCCGGGGCGGGCTTTCCCGCCAAAAGCAGGGTGATGCCCGGGTCCTTGTCCTTCACGGCCCGGCAAAGGGCGGGCACGGCGTTGGGGTAGTCCTTGTCCGCCCCGCACATGACCACCACCTTCGCGCCGGAGTCCACGGCCGCGGCGGCCGCCTCCTCCATAGAGTCGAATCCCGGGGAGGATATGACCTCGAACCCGCCGGCCTGGAAATAGCCGGTGGTGAAGTCCGCCCGCGGCTTGTGCCGGGCCAGGGGGCCGATATTGGCCAAAAACACCCGG
>JAFDHW010000429.1 GCA_019308705.1 Deltaproteobacteria bacterium | reverse complement strand
CGAGCCCGATTCACGCGATAGCTGCGTCAGGAGGCGGTCGCGGTACAAAAGTACAGCTTCCCTCCTCCTTCCTTGCTCTCGCGCGAATCGAACTCGTGAATAATCCGGGTTAGGCGATGTTCCCCTGTCAAACCGTTCTCTTCTGCCGGTCCTGCCTGGGAAAACACGGGGATGGCCAAACGTGGTTTCCTTGTTACCATGGCCTGCACCGCGGTGCAACCAGGAGTTGGTCTCCAGGACTTGCCCAGGCAGACCGGAGGGCCCGCTTGAGCACCATATATTGTAGACAAAAGAATATTTGAATACTCCCTGTTGTGTTTTTTCCTTTACAATCTCCCGTGGGTCTGGTATTTATCCGGGTGTCGTCCCACACGGCTTCATTCCCCCCTTTCCGGAGACCCCATGCGCATCAAGAAACTGGACATCTGCGGATTCAAGTCTTTCCCGGACAAGGTTTCCATTACCTTCCCCCCCGGGGTTTCCGCCGTGGTGGGCCCCAACGGCTGCGGCAAGAGCAACATCGTGGACGCCATCTGCTGGGTCACGGGCGAGCAGAGCGTAAAGCAGCTCCGGGGAAAGACCATGGAGGACGTGATCTTTTCCGGGGCCAGCAACCGGCCCATGGTGAACATGGCCGAGGTGTCCCTCACCTTTGACAACCACAACGGCTCGGCCCCGGAGCAGTACCGGGACATCCCCGAGATCATGGTCACCCGCCGGCTGTACCGCTCGGGCGAGTCCGGCTACTACATCAACCGCCGCCCCTGCCGGTTGAAGGACATCCACAACCTTTTGGCCGGCTCCGGCGCGGGCACCCGCACCTACGCGGTGATCCAGCAGGGCAACATCGGGGCCATCACCGAAGCCGGGCCCGACGAGCGGCGGGTCTTCATCGAGGACGCCGCAGGCATCACCCGGTACAAGACCCGCAAAAAAGAAGCCCTGTCCAAGATGGAGTCCACCAAACAGAACCTCTTGCGGGTCATGGACATCATCGCCGAGGTGGAGCGGGGCATGAAGGGCCTGGCCCGCCAGGCCAAGAAGGCCCAGCGCTACCGGGAGTACAAGGCGCAGCTCAAGGCCGTGGAGGTGGCCTTGGCCGCCCACAAGTTCGACCGGCTGTCGGAAAAGATCGCGGAAAACAAGGCGTTGCTGGCAAAGCTCTCCGACGAGAAGCTTTCCTTTGAATCCCGCAGGCACTCCCTGGACGCGGCCATGGAACAGGTGCGCGCCGAGGGCATGGAGCTCGAATCCTTCATCGAAAAAAAGCAGGAGGAGGTCAACGGCTACGCCGCACGCTTAACCCGGCTGGAAAGCGACCTGGAACGCACCAAATCCGCTTCCGCGCGCCTGGAAAAGGAAGCGGACTCCCTGGAAAGGGAAAAGGAGCAGGAGCAGGCCAAATACGAATCCCTGGTCAAAGAGAAAAGGGAGCACGAACGGGCTGCCGCAGAGCTTGCCAGCCGGGTGGGCGAAATCCGCGAGAGCCTGGAGGCCGAGCGCCGGTCCACGGAGCAGCTCAGAAAGGAGCACGGGGAAAAATCCGCGTACCTGGAGGAGCAGAAATCCCGGCTCATGCAGGCCGCCGCGGACCAGGCCAGGGCCAAAAGCGTGCTGGAAAGCGCCCAGTCCACCAAGCAGGACATCGCCCGGAGGCTCTCCCGGGTGGACGGCGAGGCCGCGGCCGCCCAAAAGGAAGAGGCCCGCATAGGCGGTGAACTGGAAACCGCACGGACCCGTCTGGAAGAGATATCCCAGGACAAGGCCGACACCGAAGGCGACATCGCCGCCACCGAGTCCGCCCTGGAGGAGGTCCGGTCCGCGCTTTCCGCCAAGCTGAAACAGGTCCAACAAGCCGAGGTGCGCAAAAGCACCGCCAAAAGCGAGCTTTTAACCCTGCGCCGCATGGCCCGGAACAACGAGTGGTACCGCCAGGGCGTGCGCGTGCTCCTTTCCGAGAAGGAGCGGGAGGGCCCGCGCCCCGGGTTCGCCGAGGGGATCCACGGGCTGGTGGCGGACGTGATCACCCCCCACGCCGGGTGGGAGCCCGCGGTGGAGGCCGCCCTGGGGGAGAGCCTCCAGTACCTCATCGTGTCCGACCCCCGGACCGCGTCCGAGGCCATCGGCCACCTGGAGCGAAGTTCCCTGGGCCGTGCCGGGTTCATCCCCCTCACCTGGGTCAAGGGCGAGGACCCAAACGCCTCCGGCGGCGTAAACGGCCGGTCCCTCATGCACAACCTGGACGTGAAGGAGGGCTACGAGGACCTGGTTTCCGCCCTGCTTTCCCGGGTGGAGGTGGCCGAGGACGAGGCCGAGGCCCTGACCCGCAAGAACGGCGGCGGCCCTTTTACGGTGGTCACACGCCGGGGAGACCGGGTGCTTTTGCCGCTGGCCATGGTGGGCGGCCGCTCCGCGGACGACGGCCCGGGCATCCTCTCCCAGAAAAGCCGCCTGCGGGAGCTGGAAAAACAGCTCGCGGCCGTGGAGGCGGAGCTTGCCGCCCTCAAAGAGGAGCAGAAGGACCTGGAG
>JAFDHW010000428.1 GCA_019308705.1 Deltaproteobacteria bacterium | reverse complement strand
AGGGTGAAAAATTTCGCCGATGTCAGCATTCCTCAAAGAAACAGCGTGCATTTTTCAAGGACCCTTCAATTGGCACTTAACCTGTTTAAATCCATATAAATATTTATGCGGTGAAATTTTTCATGAATGATTCGGGCTAGATGGCCTCCACCATTCTCTGCAACCGGAAGTAGTCCGCGAACACCTGGGCCCGGGCGTTCACCAGGTTGTAGCGGGCGCGGGAGAGGAAGAACACGGCGTCCAGCACGTCGGTGGCGGTCTCCACGCCCTCGGTGAATCCGATGTCCGTGATGCGCAGGTTCTCCTCGGCCTGGGAGAGCGCGGTGCGCGCCACCTCCAGATTCTTCACCGCCACCTCGTAGTCCAGGTAGATGTTGCCCAGGGAGGTGGACAAGGAGCGCTTCAACTCGGCGAGGTCGTAGGACACGGCCCGGGCTTCCAGCCGGGCCCTGGACAGCCTGGCGTAGTCGGCGAACCCGTCGAACACGTTGAGCGTGACGCCGACGGTGGCCCGGACCTCGTTGTCGTGGGGCTCGTCCTGGCCCAGGACGAAATCCTGCCCGGCCCGGGACACGATCCCCGAGACGTCCACCCGGGGATACAGGGGGCCCCGCCGGGCCCGGGCGGTGTTCTCGGCGGCGGAAAGCGCGGTCCGGAGGGCTTTGAGTTCGCTCCGCTTCTCCAGCATGAGATCCATGTACGCGGCCAGGGGCTGAGCCTCGGGCAGTTCCGCAAACTCGTCAAAGGCGAGCGTGTCGACGGTCACCGGCGCGGCCACGGCCCGGGCCAGGAGGTTGGCGGCCTTGTCCCGGGCGGCCAGGGCCTGGATGTGCGATTGCCTGGCGTTGGCCAGTTCCACCTGCAACTGGAGCACGTCGTTCTTGCGCAACAGCCCCACCTCGAACCGGCTCTTGGCGTCGGAGAGGCGCTTTTCCAAAAGCGCCACCTCCTTCTGGGCCACCTCCAACAGGTTCCGGGACCGGTACACCTCCAGGTAGGCCAGGGCCACTTCCAGGCGCACGTCGCTTATGGCCGCGGAAAGGTCCAGTTCGGCCACCTGCTTGTGATCCTTGGCCGCAGCCAGGGAATACCTGTCCGCGAACCCGGAAAACACGTTGTAGCTCAGCACCGCCGAAGCCTCGCTCTGCTCCTTGGAGCCGAACACGCCCTCCTCGTCCAGGGCGTGCCCGGTGTAGGAGAGATCCAGGCTGGGAAAGAAGGGGCTGCGCTGTACGCGCACATCCTGGCGCCGCTGGTCCACCCGGGCCTGGAAGCGCTGGACCAGTTCGCGGTTCTCGACGGCCGAGGCCTGAAGTTCCTCCAGGGTCCGGGCGTTGCCCGGAGAGGGCGAGAGAACCACCAGCCCGGCCAACAACAGGACCGCGGCGGCGCCTACCCTGCCGGAGCCGGACGGCTCGGCGCCCTCTTCCGCGCCCCGGGGTTTTTCCATGCCGATGAAAAAGGCCAACAACGCCGGAATGACGAACAGGGTGAAGACGGTGGACACGGCCAAGCCTCCCAGGATGACGCTGCCCAGGCCGCGGTACAACTCGCTTCCCGGGCCGGTGGAAAGCACCAGGGGCAGCATGCCGAACACGCTGGTGAAGGCGCTCATGAAGATGGGCCGGATGCGGGTGCGCACGGAGTCGGCCACGGCGTCCACGCCGGAAAGCCCCCCGTAACGGGCGTTGTTCAGCGCCTGGTGCACGATCAGGATGGCGTTGTTCACCACCGTGCCGATCAAGATGATGAACCCCAGCATGGTGAGGATGTCCAAGGGCTGGGGCGCGATGAACGTGTCCACCAGCTTGAGCCCTATGAATCCGCCGGCCCCTGCCAGGGGCACGGTGAACATGATGATGAGCGGATACAGGAAGTTCTCGAACAGGGCGCTCATGAGCAGGTACACGATGACCACGGCCAGAAGCAGATTGAACATCATGGTCCGGCCCGCCTCGGCGAGCTTGTCCGCCGAGCCGCCGAGGAACACGTCGACCCCGGAAAGCGCGCCCTTTTCCTTCATGGGGGCCACCACCTGGTCCTGGATGATCTCCATGGCCCGCTGCAGGGGCAGGCTCATGGGCGGGGTCACCTCCAGGCGGATGGTGCGGTTGCGCTCTAAGTGGTCCACCTGGATCATGCCCTGGGAGTACCGAAGGTCCGCGATGTCCTTGATTCGGATGAGGTCGCCGTAGCCGTTCACGATGAGGCTTTCGGCCACGTCCTCGGGGGTTTTCACCCCTGCCTCGGTGCGCCGCAGCACCAGGTCCATCTTCTTCTGCTGCTGGGGCTTGTATTCCCCCACCTGGCGGCCGTCCATGATCACGTCCACGTACAGGCCGAGGTCCCGCTCGGAGATGCCGTTGGCCATGGCCCGGGCCCGGTCCGGCACCAGGTTGGCCTCGGGGTAGGTGTTCTCCAGGGAGGGCACCGGCCGCACCTGGGCGCCGGGGATGGCCTGCTTCACCGCTCCGAACAGCATGCGGGACGCATCCAGGATGCGGTTCAGGTCCTGGCCGGACACGTTCACCTCCA
>JAFDHW010000427.1:733-3268 GCA_019308705.1 Deltaproteobacteria bacterium | reverse complement strand
TGAGGTGCCCGTCCACAAGCCGTCCGGGTCCAAGCTGGTTCCCTATACCCTATGGGGGGAGATCGCCTTCCAGCTCGGGGGCGAAGAGCTTTACAACAGGCTTGGGGAGGATGCCACGTCCCCGGCCGCCCCTGGCATGAACTACTTCGAGGAGGTTTTCGAGGGGAAAAAGGCCCTGATCATGATGGACGAGCTGGCGCAATATGCCGCCCGCTTGTCCGCGGCCAATCCCAAGGGTGCGGATCAGCTTGCCGCTTTCCTCATGTCGCTCCACGGGTATGCACGGGAAAATCCGGGGGTGGCCATCATCCTTTCCCTGGCAAGCTCGTCGGACGCCTTTGCCAATCAGACCCAACGGTTGACGGAGCTCATAGGCGAAGTGACGGGCGGGGAGGTGAGCAAGGACGAGGCCCTTATCACGGGGCAGCAGGCGGTGAAAAGCGTTTCCAGCGTGGTGAGTCGTGACGCCACGGTGGTCGTTCCGGTCCAGGCGGCAGAAATCAGCCGGGTGCTGGGAAAACGCCTGTTCTTGTCCATTGACCAGGCCGAAGCGCAGAGGACCGCCGAAGCTTACATGTCCATGTACCAGAAAAATTCCTCCATGCTGCCCGACCATGTCACCCGCGTGGACTTTCGGGACCGCATGGTCTCCCATTATCCATTTCACCCCACGTTCATCGATTTTCTGAACAAAAAGCTGGCCACCCTGGAGAACTTCCAGGGTACCAGGGGCGTCTTGCTGGTGCTTTCCCTGGCCGTGCGGCGGATTTGGGAAAAGGACATCGACATTTCCATGATCCATACCTGCCACCTGGACATGCGCTACGCCCGTATGGTGAACGAGATCATCGGCAGGACGGGAAGCAACGACTTGCTGACGGTTCTGAACGCGGACATCGGCGGGGCGGACACCGACGGCATCCAGGGGGGCAAGAGCAACGCAGAGCTATGCGACCTGAAGAACCCCCACCCGGAAAGATGGCCCATGTACGAGTACACATGGAAGAGCGTCTTTCTTCACAGCCTGGTGGGCCGTGACCAGCATCTGGGCTCCAACCTTTTCGGGCTTACGGAGATGGACGCCCTGTTCGAGGTCTCTTTCCCCGGGCTCACTCCCTCCCAGGTCCTGGAGGCGCTGAAAGAAATTTCGAAGAGCGCGTATTACCTGCGGTCCAAGCAGGGACGCTACTATGCGACCCTGGAACCCTCGGTGAACATCGCGCTCGGCAAAATCCAACGGTCCCTGCAGCAGGAGGAGCTGGATCAGGCGCTTCAGGCCGCCGCCCGCAAGGTGGTCAGTTCCGAGGTGCGCACCTTCCACGTGGTCAACGACGTGGCGGCTCCGGAGCACATCCCGGACAACAAGGGCAAACCCATCCTGGCCATGGTTTCGCTGGATGCAGACAAAGTCAACGTGGACGATTGCGTGACCACGGCTGGGCCAAACCGCCCCAGGCTGGAGCAGAACCTGGTATTCCTCCTGGTTCCGGATACGGTCCGCACCCAGCACGAAGCCGGTTCCGGCAAACTGTTCAACGGCATGTCCAGCCCCCAGATGGAGGCCCTGGACAAGCTGAGGAACCTGGCCCGCCACGTGCTGGCCATGCGGCGGCTGAAAAAGAATCCCCACGATTACGGGATCAAGCCTCAGAAACTGGAGGAAGAGGAAATCAAAACCCGCTTTTCGGAGCGGGAAAACGCCCTGGCCACTGCCGTCACCCAGGCTTACAAGTCCCTGTGGTACCCCTCGGCCACGGGCCAGATCGTCAAAAAGGAAATCCGCACCGCCGGCGGCGAGGGCGGGGTCAGCGTGCTGGAACAGATCCGCAAGGTGTTGCTGGACGAAGGCGAAATGGTCACCTCCGAGCACGCCACCCAGTCCCACCTGTCCAACCTGGCCAAGCTCTTCTTCAGGGATTCGGAAACCGTGGGGATCGACACCCTGCGGGAAAACTTCTGCCGGATCCGCACCTGGCCCATTCTGGACAGCCCCGAGGTGCTCGATCAGCTCATCCGCGAAGGCGTAAGCAGGGGCGCCTGGTGCCTCTACAGGATGGCCTCGGACGACAGCATCAAGCCCGACGAGATTTACAGCCGCGATACGGAGGTGCCGTTCAACATCAACCTCGGCCGGGACTTCTCCATCGTCACCATGGAAGGCGCCCGCAAGCGCAACTGGATCGGGGGCAAGGGCCCGGACCCGAACAAGGTCCAGGACATCATCAAGCAGACCCTTGCGGAAAAGAAGGAATGCTCCGTGGGCGAGATCCAGGAGGCCGTGGCCACCCAGTATGGCGAGGTTTCGGAAAAGGTCGTGGATGAGGCCGTGGCCAAGCTGGTGCAGAGCCAAAAGGCCATGACCTACAAGGGCAAAAAGGGCCAGGAGGAAAAGCCCGACGAACTGATCAGCGGCACCAAGGCGGCGTTGTACAACCCCTCCAAGGAGGACGTCCTGGTGACGCCCGCCAAGGCTTCGGAAAGGGGCTGGGTCACCAAGCCCAAGGACGCCTTGTCCCTTTCCGGCCATGCCGGGGC
>JAFDHW010000427.1:0-728 GCA_019308705.1 Deltaproteobacteria bacterium | reverse complement strand
GGGCCGAGGTGCTCCTGCCCTTGCTCCGGCGCATCGGCTCCTTGTACAACCGGGGGGCCACCTCCAAGGTGGACGAACTCGATCTTGGCGAACTGCCCCTTGCCAAGGGCGGCAGGCTCAAGGTTGCGCTTTATGACGCCACCCCCGAATCCATGAAGGACCTGGGAGAGCTTTTCGAGGTGGTGGGCGGCTTGGCGCAGGAGGGGGATTCCGCGGAAGCCTGGCTGGAAATCAACGACCCCGATGACGACTGCCTCCTTGTCCAGGAGATCAAGAAGCAGAAGTCCAGGAAGAATCAGGAGTAGCCAACCATGGCCGCGCCCAGGAAGAAGCAGAAGCAAAACAAGCCGGACTGGGACCTGAACTCCCTGTTCGAAAACCGGGTGAAGCACGAGATTCCCAAGGCCCCTTGGGTTTTGCGCGTCACCGAGCACAAGGACAAGACGCCGCCTGTGTTTTTCGTCAAGGAGCGGGTGTCGCCGGACCAGCGGGACGACGCCGAGGACCTGGTGGCGCCCCGGAGCGTGCTGCGGGAACGGGGCTTGGTGTATGGGGAGGAGCAGCGGCGGGTGCTTCCGGTCATCCGCACCATCCTCTCCCGCATCCAGGACAAGAACGGGGTCCCCCTGGAACTCCACCGATTTTTGAACGACAAGAGCCTGGACTTCCGGGGCAACCTGCCCCTGGACGAGGAGGCCGGGTTCAAGCTGGCGCTCATCTTCAAGCTC
>JAFDHW010000426.1 GCA_019308705.1 Deltaproteobacteria bacterium | reverse complement strand
CAAGGAGAACACTATTCTGATGGAAACCATACCCATTTTGCTTTGCGTTCAACAGGAGAAATCCTGTCAGTCTCCGACACCTACCCAACAGGAGCCGGATATGACGCAGCGGCAACCGTTTCTGGAGTTTTCTCCACGCCCACATTTTAACGCATGGCCAGCCGTGCGCCAGGCCCTGCGAGAGGCGCCGGCGTGGTCCAGGCTTTCCCGGGCGCAGGTGGTGGATCGGTGCAACGCCCTGGCGGAGGCCGAGGGCGTCCGGATGACCGGCGGAAACACCGGGGGCCGGCTGACGGAAAACACACTGGAGAAGTGGCTCGCCCCTGGCGAGGCGCGGGTGCCCAGCCTCGGGGCGCTACTCATTCTTTGCGCTGTCCTGGAGACCATCGCGCCGGTGCAGGCGCTGGTGGCCCCGCTGGGGCTTTTCGTGATCGGCCCGGAAGACCAGCGGCGGCTGGAACTGGCCAAAGCGCGGGAGCAGAAGCGGATGCTGGATCGCAAAATCCGCAAGCTGGAGGAGGAAATCCGACGTGGATAACTGGATGATCCAAAGTTTCAACCAAGCGTGGCCGATCATCGGATGGGGGTGTCTGGCCCTGGTGGCGTTTTCGGTGGGGCGCGCCGCGCTGGAGCTGGCGGGCGACATAGCGGACGAGTGGAGGCGCGGCAGATGAGCGACCAGGTGACCGCGGCCAGAATCGCCGAGGTGACGGGCAAGACAGTCCGCGCCGTGCAGATCCGCGCGAAACGCGAAGCATGGCCCTTTACGCAGGACGGCAACCGCCGGGCGTACCATGTGGACCAACTGCCCGCGAACATTCGCGCCGCCCTGGCCTGGCAGGACCTGCCCCAAAAGATGGAGCTGGCCCCTACCCCGGCCCCGGCGGGCCTGCCGGAAACCGTCCGCGACCTGGCCATTGCCCGGTACCGCCTGGTGCACGCCTGGCGCGCCCTGGTGAAAACCGGGGACCACGGGAGCAAGAGGGACGCGGCACAGACGTTTTTGCGCGCGTTTCTTTCCGGAGCGATGGAGCCGTTGGCCGATGTCCTCGAAGGTCTGCGCGGGAAGGGCAAGGCCCGTGTGAGCGTGCCCACGCTGTATCGGTGGGACCGGGCCCTGCGCGAGGCCGCGGACGACCGCCTGGAGCGCGTACTCTCCGAGATGCGCACGGCCGAGCGGTGGACGCCCGCACGGTTCATCCACCGGGACCCCCGCTTCTTCGTGTTCGACCGGGACACGGGCAACACGCTGCGTTTGATCGACGACGCCGACCCGGTGAACGGCGTGCCCCTGGCGCCGTTCAAGTGGATCGTCCACAAACCCAGGCTCCGCACGGGCATGGCCCTGCGCGGCGGCATCGCCCGCGTCGTGGCATGGGCCCACCTGTTCAAATCCTACACGATCAAGGACTGGATGGCCTTCTGCGAGGTCTTCGGCATGCCGCTTCGGGTGGGCAAATACGGGCCCAACGCCACGGTTTCGGAAAAGACCATCCTGTTGAACGCCGTGGCCAACCTGGGCACGGACGCCGCGGCCATCATCCCCGAGTCCATGCAGATCGAGTTCGTGGAGGCGGCCAAGGTCTCCGGCGGGCAGGCGCTTTTCGAGAAGCTGGCCGACTGGCTGGACAACCAGGTCACGAAATACATCCTGGGTCAGACCGGCACCACGTCCGGGACCCCGGGCCGCCTGGGCAACGAGGAGGCCCAGAACGAAGTCCGCCACGACATCCGCGACGCGGACGCCGGCCAGCTGGCCGGGACGCTGGACCGCGACCTGGTGCGCCCGTTCATCGACCTCAATTTCGGCCCGCAGAGAGCCTATCCCCGCATCGTCCTCCGCGAGCCCGCAGTCGAGGATCTGGACCGGCTCTCCCTTGCGCTGGACCGTCTCGTCCCCATCGGCCTGCGCGTATCCGCCAGCGAGATCCGCGACAAGTTCGGCCTGGCCGACCCGGGCGAGGACGAGGAGGTCCTGGTTCCGTTTGGCCTGGGCCGGGCCGGCGGGCAGCCGTCCCAGCCCCCGGCCGAAAACCGCGCCGAAAACCGCGCGCAAAACGCGGGCCGCCGGCGCTTCACCCCCAACCAGCAGGCCCTGGAGGACTTCGCGGACAGTCTGCTGGCCCTGGGCGAGGACGCCCTGGCCGAAAACGAGCGCAGAATCGTGGAGGCCGTCCTGGCCGCCGATTCCTACGAAGACGCCATGGAGCGGGTGTTGGAACTGTACCCGGACATGGACGTGTCGCAGCTCCGGGAACTCTCCGAGATCGCCATCGCCAACGCCCAGGCCTTCGGCATGGCCACCGTGGCCGAGGAAGAGGAGGCCAAGTAGATGCCGACCCGAAGCCCCGTCCGCGCCCGCCAGGTTCTGCGGCCCGTCCCCTTCGCCCAGGCTGTCGAGGCCTGGAAGCGCAAGGTCCCGGTTCGCCCGGGCGACTTCAAGCAGCTCGCGGACGAAGCCAAAACCCTGGCTTTTTCCGTCAGCGGCATCGCCAAGGGCGACGAACTGACCACGGTCTTTGACAGCATGACCCGGGCCCT
>JAFDHW010000425.1 GCA_019308705.1 Deltaproteobacteria bacterium | reverse complement strand
AACCAAGCCAGGCACAAAAAGCTTGCCGTGGAGACGGCAAGGAACACCGCCGTGCCCCCGCCGAACAGGCGGGAAAGCCAGACGGCCTGGCCCGAGGCCAGGTAGTTGGCCGCCACCAGGGCGTGGGCCGCGGTCATGAGCAGCCAGCCCGCCGCGCCGGCGGCAAAGGCCCCTTTGCGCCCGCCCGGCCGTTGGGGATGGAGCAGAAACGCGAGGCAGAAGGCAAAAAGCAGGGCGGCGGCCGCCAGGGGCGCGAAGGCGGTGACCGCGGGCCCGCGGCTCAGGAAAAAGGACAGGGATTGGGGCTGGGCCAGGTAGCCCAGGGCCAGGAACTTGGGCAGCAGGGCGGTCGCGGCCCCGGCCACGGCCAACCCGGCGGCGGCCTTCAAGGCCGGTTGCCCTCCGGCGCGAACTGCCTGAGCAGGGCGAGGAAGAACAAAAGGTGGATCACCCCGGCCAGGATGTTCAGCCCCACCACCGCCCCGGCCAGGGGCGCGGGGGTGAAGACGCCGTGAAACAGGGTGTCCGCCAGCTTGGCCGCGTAGATATAGGCCAAGCCCGCCAGGGCCAGTTTCGCCAGCGTGCGGATGCGCATGTCGCCTTTTTCCGGGGATGTAGGCTCCGTGTCCTCGGCCCTTTCCTTTGGATGGTTCCGGAAGATCCCCTTACAGCTCCAGCGCCGCCTTCACCACGTTTTCCGCGGTAAAGCCGAAGCGCTTTAAGACCTCGCCGCCCGGGGCGGAGGCCCCGAAGTGGTCGATGCCCAGAATCGTGCTGTTTTCGCCCGCGTACTTTTCCCATCCCATGGGGATGCCCGCTTCCACCACCACGCGCCTGGTGCCCGCGGGGCCCAGCACGCTCGTTCTGTAGGCCGCGTCCTGGGCGTCGAAAAGCTCCCAGGAGGGCATGCTCACCACCCGGGCGTCGACGCCCTTTTCCGCCAGCGTCTTTTGGGCTTCCAGGGCCAGGTGCACCTCCGCGCCCGTGCCCACGAGCACCACGTCCGGTTCGCCCTTGGACGGGGAGAGCACGTAGGCGCCCTTGTGCAGGCCGGCGGCCGGGGAAAGGGCCGCGCGGTCCAGCACCGGGAGCTTCTGCCGGGAAAGGGCCAGGGCCACGGGGCCGTCCGCGGTCATGGCGGCCTTCCAGGCTTCGGCGGTCTCCGTGGCGTCCGCGGGCCGGATGAGCGTCAGGTTGGGGATGGCCCGCAACGAGGCCAAATGCTCGATGGGCTGGTGGGTGGGGCCGTCCTCGCCCACGGCGATGCTGTCGTGGGTGAAGATGTAGATGACCGGCACGTTCATGAGCGCGGCCACGCGGATGGCCGGCCGCATGTAGTCCGCGAACACCAGGAAGGTGCCGCCGTAGGGCCGGATGCCCTTGTGCAGGGCCATGCCGGAGAGGATGGCGCCCATGCCGTGCTCCCGCACGCCGAACCGGATATTGCGGCCCAGGTAGTTCAGCCAGGAAAAGTCCTTTTCCCCCTCGATGAGGGTCTTGTTGGACGGGGCCAGGTCCGCGGACCCGCCGATCAGGGAGGGCACCTTGGGCGCGATGGCGTTCAACACCCTGCCCGACGCGGCCCGGGTGGCCACGGGCCCTTCTCCGGCAAAGTCCGGGATGTCCGCGTCCCAGCCCTCGGGAAGCTCGCCGGAAAGGGTCTGCCAGAGTTCGGCGGCCACGTCCGGGTGCTCCTTTTCAAAGGCTTGGCAGAGTTCCTTCCAGGCCTGCTCCTTTTTCGGCGCGTCGGCCATGAGCCCGGCAAAGTGTTCGGAGACCTCTTCGGGCACGTGGAAGGGGGTGCCGGTGAGGCAGCCCAGGTTCTGCTTGGTTTTGCGGCATTCCTCCTCGCCCAGGGGCGCGCCGTGGGCGGATTCGGACCCCTGCTTGCCCGGCGAGCCAAAGGCGATCTGGGTCCGGGCCATGACCAGCGACGGCCGGTCCTTGTCCTCCTTGGCCTGGTCCAGGGCCTCGGTGAGCGCCCCCACGTCGTTTCCATCCTCCACCCGCAACACCTGCCAGTTCATGGCCTCGAACCGTTTGGCCACGTCCTCGGTGAAGGTGATGGAAGTCTTGCCCTCGATGGAGATGCCGTTGTCGTCGTAGACCACGATGAGCTTGGACAGCCCCAGGTGTCCGGCCAGGGAGACGGCCTCCTGGGAGATGCCCTCCATGAGGTCGCCGTCGCCGCAGACGACCCAGGTGTGGTGGTCCACCACGGGATACCCCGGGCGGTTGTACCGGCTGGCCAGGTAGCGCTCGGCCATGGCCATGCCCACGGCGTTGGCGATGCCCTGGCCCAGGGGGCCGGTGGTGGTCTCCACCCCCGGGGTGTGGCCGTATTCCGGGTGGCCCGGGGTCTTGCTGCCCCACTGGCGGAAGTTTTTCAAATCGTCCATGGACAGGTCGTAGCCCGTGAGGTGCAACAGGGCATAGAGCAGCATGCTCGCGTGGCCCGCGGACAGCACGAACCGGTCCCGGTCCGGCCAAAAGGGGTTTTTGGGGTTGTGCTTCAGGAACTTGGTGAAGATCACGTAGCCCACGGC
>JAFDHW010000424.1 GCA_019308705.1 Deltaproteobacteria bacterium | reverse complement strand
TTGCGCCCGCGGCGGACAAGACCTTCAACCGCATCACCGTGGACGGGGACACCTCCACCAACGACACCCTGTTTTTGCTGGCGTCGGGGCTGTCCGAAGCGCCGGAGCAGGGAACCGCAGGCCCCCTGGCGGACGCGGTGGACAAGATAAAAAACGCCATGCCCAGGCTGTTGGCCGGGTTGTCGCCCGAGGGCCTGAACGACTTTGCCCGGGCCATCATGACCACGGACACCGTGCCCAAGATGCGGGGCGTGGTGGTGGAGGACGGCGGCCAGCCCATCACCGTGGTGGGCGCGGCCAAGGGCGCGGGCATGATCCGGCCGGACTTGGCCACCATGCTCTGCTTCGTGTGCACGGACGCCAAGGCCTCGGCTGAAACCCTTTCCGCCATCCTTGCGCCCGCGGCGGACAAGACCTTCAACCGCATCACCGTGGACGGGGACACCTCCACCAACGACACGGTGCTGCTCCTGGCCTCGGGACTTTCCCGGGCTCCGGAACAAGGCCCCGACGGCCCCCTGGCCGAGGCCGTGGAAAAGGTGCTCCACGACCTTTCCCTGGACATGGTGCGGGACGGGGAGGGCGCCACCAAGCTGGTGACCATACGGGTTTCCGGGTGCACGGACAACGCCCAGGCCAGGCTGGTGGCGGACACGGTGGCCAACTCGCCCCTGGTCAAGACCGCGTTCTTTGGCGAGGACCCCAACTGGGGCCGGATCCTGGCCGCGGCCGGCCGCTCCGGCGCGCGGTTCGACCCCGGGGCCGCATCCATCTGGTTCGGCAACGTGCAGGTGGTGCAAAACAGCCGGGGCCTGGGCCTGGATGCCGAAAAGCAGGCTGCGGAGGTCATGAAGAAGCCCGAGTACGAGGTCCGGCTGGACCTGGGCTCCGGGCAGGGGACCGCCGAGGCGTTCACCTGCGACTTTTCCCTGGATTATGTGAAGATCAACGCGGATTACAGAAGCTGACCGGCTGTGCGTAAGAGCGAATAGCGGCGTTGCGCTTCGGAGGCGGGATGCTCGACGTACTTCCAGTACGCCTGCGCTCCCGCACCTCGCGCGCCTTGCTCTTCATCCCTTACGCCCAGCCTGCGGCAGCGGTTC
The DNA here is from genome assembly GCA_019308705.1 of Deltaproteobacteria bacterium. Taxonomy (GTDB): domain Bacteria; phylum Desulfobacterota; class Desulfobacteria; order Desulfobacterales; family Desulfatibacillaceae; genus JAHJUF01. The sequence goes on along the minus strand of JAFDHW010000424.1, from coordinate 1,457 downwards.
GACAGGCTCGCGGCCCCCTTTGACCAAGCCGTCCAGGCGGCATCCATCCAGATGCTCAAAAGCGTCCGGGCGCCGGTGACCGCCCTTTCCACGGGTCATGTGCCCCTGGACATCGACGTGTTTCCCATGGACAACTCCAACACCAAGAAGCAAGGCGTTTCGCGCACCTACAAGGGCGTTTATGGGTACGCGCCCATCGCCGCCTATCTTGGCGAGGAGGGCTTTTGCGTGGGGCTTGATCTTCGCGAAGGCAACCGGCACGGGCAGAAGGAGTTCGTCCCCTTTCTGGAAAAGGTTGTGGGCAGGGCGCGGCGGTTGACGAAAAAGAAGCTTCTGCTGCGCATGGACGCGGCCCATTGTTCGCGGAGCAACCTGGTGCTGCCCGGGGAGAGGATCATCAGGCTTTACGAGACCCACGCCATCAGCGAGCAGTTTCACAGCGAGATCAAGACGGACCTGGACATGGAACGGCTGCCATCGGGCAAGTTCGCCACCAACGCCCTGGCGCTGACCTGCGCGGGCATGGCCTACAACATGCTGCGGCTGGTGGGCCAAATGGGTCTTTTGGGGGACAAGTCGCCGGTGCGGCATCCCCCGAGACGCCGCCACCTCCATCAAGTCGGCCCGAAGCGAAATTACAGAAAAGACGTTACACAAGCGGATTCCCGCCTGCGCGGGAATGACGGTCTGCGGGGTGCCTTCCATTTCTTCAGCTTGAAAGCGTTCTTTGGCTTCTTCATCTTTCCCTGGCTTGCCTCCCTCCTGCCTTGCCACCTCCAAAACCCCCGTGGTATACAGTAGCACCCAGTGCAAAATTACAGGGCGGTCCTCTTTTCCTCGCAGACTAGAAACCGGGGTGCGCCTTGCTGGCCCGATGCGTGCGGGCCGCCTTGCAATCCCCTGATACCGAATAGTTTTTTGGAGGGGGGCAGGGGGAACCTTTTTTCAAAAAAGGTTCCCCCTGCAAGACCTTCCTGCAAAACCCAAAACTTCCAGCCCGGAGAGCTCCCATGGGGATGAACAACGCGGTTTTTTTGGAGGTTATCGAGTGGTTTGACGATTCGGGCAAGCAGATGGTGCAGCGGATTCCCGAATCCGGGTCCGGGGAGATCAAGTTCGGGGCCCAGCTTACGGTGCGGGAGAGCCAGGCCGCGGTGTTCTTTTACCAGGGCAAGGCCTACGACGCCATCGGCCCGGGACGGCACACCCTGAAGACCGCCAACATTCCCGTGCTCACCAAGGTGCTTTCCGCGCCCTGGGGGCTGACCAGCCCGCTGAGGGCCGAGGTTTTCATGGTGAACATGAAGACCTTTACGGACCTGAAATGGGGCACCCGGGACCCTGTGGCGTTCAAGGACTCGGAGCTGGGGCTCATCCGACTGCGGGCGTTCGGCAACTTCAACGTGCACGTGACCCAGCCCATTTTGTTCATCAACCGCCTGGTGGGTACCCAGGGG
>JAFDHW010000423.1 GCA_019308705.1 Deltaproteobacteria bacterium | reverse complement strand
CCCTGAAGTCCCAGTAGTACTCCCGGATCTCGGCCATGATGTTCTCGATGCGGTTCTCCGCCCGCGCCAGGCGTTTGTTGGACCGCACGATGCCCACGTAGTTCCACATGAACCGGCGGATTTCGTCCCAGTTGTGGGACACCATGATGGCCTCGTCGCTGTCCACGGTGCCCACCTCGTCCCATGCCGGCGGCTCCGGGCAGGGGGGAGAGAGCCCGCCGGCGGCCAGCTCCTCCCCGGCGCGCTTGGCGGCCCGGTCCGCGTAGACCAGGGCCTCCAGGAGCGAGTTGGACGCCAGGCGGTTGGCCCCGTGCAGCCCCGTACAGGCGGTTTCGCCGATGGCGTAGAGCCGGTCGATGTCGGTTTTTCCGTCCATGTCCGTGGCCACCCCGCCGCACATGTAGTGCGCGGCCGGCACCACGGGGATGGGCTGCCTGGCCATGTCGATGCCGAATTCCAGGCACCGCCGGTAGATGTTGGGAAACCGCTCCCGGATGAAGTCCGCGTCCTTGTGGGTGATGTCCAGGTACACGCACTCGTCGCCGGACTTCTTCATCTCCAGGTCGATGGCGCGGGCCACCACGTCGCGGCAGGCCAGGTCCTTCCGGGGGTCGTACTTCTCCATGAAGGCGTTTCCCTTGGCGTCGATCAACACCGCGCCCTCGCCCCGCACGGCCTCGGAGATGAGGAAGTTCTTGGCCTTGGGATGGTACAGGCAGGTGGGGTGGAACTGGACGAACTCCAGGTTGGCCACGGTCGCGCCCGCCCGGTAGCCCATGGCGATGCCGTCGCCCGTGGCGATGTCCGGGTTGGAGGTGTACAGATACACCTTACCCGCGCCGCCGGTGGCCAAAAGGGTGATGTCGGCGGCAAAGGTATGGACCACGGAGTTCACCGTGTCCAGCACGTAGGCCCCGCAACAGGTTTCCTGTTGGCTGGCCACGATGATGCCGCGCTTGATGCGCATGGAGTAGTTGATGAGGTCGATGGCGATGTGGTTTTCAAAGACCTCGATGTTCTCGTTATCCGCCACCTTTTCCAGCAGCACGCGCTGGATCTCCCGGCCGGTCATGTCCGCGGCGTGGACGATGCGCTTGGCCGAGTGGCCGCCCTCCCGGCCCAGGTCCAGGCAGGGGCCGCCGTCCTCCCCGGGTTCGCCGGAAACGCCGAGGTTGAACTGGGCGCCCATGTCCATGAGCTCCCGGATGCGCTCCGGCCCGTTTTCCACCACCATGTCCACCACGTCCTCGTGGCACAGGCCGTCGCCGGCCTCCAGGGTGTCCTTCTTGTGCAGCTCAAAGGAGTCCACTTGGGAGAATACGGCGGCGATGCCCCCCTGGGCCTGGCTGGTGGACGTGTCGGAGAGGCCCTTTTTGGTCACCACGGCCACCCGCCCGTGGGCCGAGACCTTCAGCGCGAACAACAGGCCCGCCACCCCGCTGCCGATGACCAGAAAATCGAACTTGTATTGCATGCCCCGCGTCCCCGAAGGATCGTCAAAAAAGGGCCAGGGAAGCTTGCGGCTTCACCCGGCCCGGAGCCTTCGCCGCAAGGCGGCTTAGTTAGCACAAAGGCCGCCCGCGGACAATATAAACATCAGCGCAACAGGCTGGATGTGCGCCTTCTCCTCTGGTGCGTCAGCCCCAGGATGATCCCGAAGAACAAAACCCCCGCGCCGGCGAGGAACCAGTGGATTCCGCTGTTGCGCTCCATGGCGGAGAGCTTTTGCTCGGCCTGGTCGGCCCTCTGCTTCTGGATTTGAAGCTCCGCCTTGACCTCCTTGAGTTCCTCGATGGGCTTTAAACAGTCGGAGCAGTCCTCCCGAAGGGCGATGAGCTCCGCCTGGGTGTTGTGGGCCGTCTTGGTCATGGCGGTCAGATCCGCGGAAAGGGATCTGTTCTTCCGCAAAAGGCGCTTGTTCTCCTCGGTGAGTTCCTTCACCCTGGCCCGGGCCTGCTTAAGCTTGGCCTCGATTTTGGGCAGCAAGACGGAGGGCGGCGCGTCGCGGGTGACGAACCGGGAGAGGATGTAGCCTTCCTTGCCGTTGTCCAGGCGGATGAAGGAATATTCCTCCCCCTGGGAAAGCAGGGTGACCGGGGTGCCGCCCTTGACGACGGCGATGATGCGGTATTGGGTGCCCGGGCCGGAGCGGACCATCATGTCCACGGCATCGGTGGTGTACGCGGGCTCGGGGTGGATTTCCAAGGTTTCGGCCGGCTGGGCGGGATCCTCGGCCAAAGGGGGATCCTGGGCCAGCGCGGCCCCTGCGATCAAAAGGAAAATACCGGTGAGAAGGGCCAGTGCGGCGCCCGTTGTCTTGGACATGAAACACTCCGCCATTTCAGAAAGTGGAATTTTCCCCGGAGGAGATCCTGTCATGAAAAAAAGACGCGTCGAAACGGCCTCAGAATAGAAATAACCCCCGGTCATGTCAACAAATACTTTCCTCGGGGCAAGGTGTGTGTTATATATAAAAATATGCCGGGGATCCCGGCGGAAGCGTGGGCTTTTCTACGGAACACACAAAGACAAGGCAGTGCGGCAACGAGCACCGCTTTGAGGGATGGTTCGACGACGGCGAGGATTTTGACCGCCAGATGGAACAGGGCCTCATCCAGTGCCCGGTCTGCTCGGACTCCCGGGTGATCCGCCTGCCCTCCACCTTCGGCATCGGCTCGTCCAGCGCCCCGGCCCAGGAACAGGCCCCGGAAGCGCTCAGCGCCGAAGCCCTGTTCAAGGCCGTGAGCCAATACCTGGACAAGTACTTCGACAACGTGGGGTCCAACTTCGCCACCGAGGCGCTGAAGATCCACTACGGCGTGTCCGAACCCCGGAACATCCGCGGCACCAGCACCAGGGAAGAGGAAAAGATGCTGGAAAAGGAGGGCGTGAGCTTCTCCAAGGTGCCGGTATTGGTCCCCTCCAAAGACGACACCGACGCCTAGCCCGGATTATTCATGAGCAATTTTGCCCGAGATCGAATTTTCCGTTAGTTTCAATCCGTTGGAGCTGTTTTTCGGGTCTTGCGCCAAAGACAGTCTGATCATTTACGGAATTCTGCCATTCGGGCAAAATTGTTCACCCTTCGGGCTCGCCTGGTTTCCGCGCTGGCCGCGTTATCGGGGCTCGGCGTACCAAAGTACGCCTTCACCCCTCTAGCCTTGCCAGCACGGAAATCAGGCTTCGTGAATAATCCGGGCTAGGCCGGGCAGCTACGCGAACGACGGCGCGGGGGTATTCCGCCCTCCGGGCGGGCCCAACATCCGGGGCTTGGCCTGGCGGAAAGGGTCTTTCCCGGGTTCTAGTCCAAGTCCACGGGGGTCTTGCATTGGTTGCAGCGCTTGGCGCCCCGGAACAGGGCGTGGCCGCACGCCGGGCACAGGTAACGGGCTTCTTCGGTTTCCGCCCATTGCGCGTCCCCGTGTTCCGCCCGGAAGGGCACGGCCCGCAGGATGACCTTCTTGCCCACGGGCAGGGGAAACGCCTGGATCATGTCGCAGGGGAACTCCGCGCACTGGTGGCAGCCGGAAAAACCCCTCTCCCGGGAGCAGTCCTTGATGGGGCAGGACCTGCAGAAACCGAAGGGGTTTTCCGACAGGCAGCCTTCGCAGTGGATGTCCTCGACGGAAAGGTCGTCCCCGCCGGGAACCTTTCCCTTGTACACCCCCACCAGCCTTTCCTTGAATTTTTGGTTGTCGTCCCGGGTTGCGATGTATACCGCGCAGACCCCGCAGTACAGGCCGCAGGGGGACAAAAGCTTGGGATCGGGTTTCATGTAGGTCTCCGGCTGTCGGCGTTTTTTGCAAAGGGGAAGTGTGCGGCCCGGGGCCGCTTTTTCAGGAAAAGGCATGGAGGCCCGCAAGTCAAGCCTGTTTTTGGGGATCCATCCGCGGTGTGCCCGGACGGCGGGTCTTTCCAGGTTCTCTCCTCGGGCCGATGCGGTCCTGTCCCGCCGGACACACCAGCTCCGCAGCGCTCATGCCGCCGTCACCTGCCTGGGGTCGCGGTCCTTTTTCACGGCCACGAACCTGGGATATTTCAGGCGGCCCTCCTCGGTCCACCCGTCAAAGGCCACCTCGCAGACCACCTTGGGTCGGACCCAATGGACCGGGGGAGCGCTGCGGGCGGAGGCGAAATCGGCAAAGGGCGTGGTCCTGCGGGAAAGCCTGTGCAGCACGGGGGAAAGCTCCTTCAAGGCGCGCTCGTCAAACCCCGTGCCCACCTTTCCGGCGTACTTGAAGCGTTCTCCCTCGTAATAGCCCACCAGAAGCGCCCCGAAGCCCAGCCGGCCGCCACGGGGCTCCGTGTAGCCCCCCACCACCGCCTCTTGGCGGGGGAGGCACTTGAACTTGATCCATTTCTTGGACCGGCCTGAAAG
>JAFDHW010000422.1 GCA_019308705.1 Deltaproteobacteria bacterium | reverse complement strand
ACGCCTTCACCATCCTCATCGGCTCGGTGGCCATCGGCCTGGCCGTTGACGACACCATCCACTTTATGCATAATTTCCGACGCTATTTGCTGGAAAAAAAGGAGGTTCTGCCCGCAGTGACGGAGACGCTGCAGACCACGGGCCGGGCCATGCTCTTTACTTCCGTCATCCTTGCCTGCGGGTTTTATATCCTGCTGTTCGCCTCCATGGAAATCACCACAAAGTTCGGCATGCTCACAGGCACGGCCATCGTGTTCGCCCTGTTGGCGGACTTTTTCATCGCCCCGGCCCTCATGTCCGTGCTTTTTTCCAAGAAAACCATCCTTTCCCCAACTTTCTCGATGAGGAGCGACCATGCGTTCGATTAAGCTTTTCGTGGCCCTTTGCGCGGCCGCGGCGGTCCTTGCGTCGGCCTTTTACGCCCATGCCGAAGACGACGCCAAGGCCAGGGAGATCATGCAGAAAGTCCAGGATCGCTACGACGGCGACACCTCCGTGGCGGACCAGGAGATGATCCTGAAGGACAAGCGGGGCCGCAAGCGGGTGCGGAAGATCAAGACCTATGAAAAGGACTTTGGCGAGGACACCTACAGCATCATGTTCTTCGTGGAGCCCGCGGACGTAAAGGACACTTCGTTTCTGACCTATGACTACGACGCCGAGAGCAAAGACGACGACCAGTGGCTCTACCTCCCGGCCCTGAAGAAGGTCAAGCGTATCGCCAGTTCGGACAAGGACGACCCCTTCATGGGTTCGGACTTCAACTACGGCGACATGACCAAAAGGGAGCTTTCCAAGTTCACCTTCAAGCTGCTGGGTGAAAAGGACGTGCGGGGCCAGAAATGCTGGCTCATCGAGGCCACGCCCATTTCCCAGGACGTGGTGGAGGAATACGGCTACGACAAGTACGCGGTCTTCGTTCGCCAGGACAACTACGTGGTGGTGCGGGGCGTGTTCTGGGTGGAGAACTCCGACAAGATCAAGTACTTGGACGTGCCGGACCTGAAGCAAATCGAGGGGATTTGGACGCCGGTGGAGATGCACATGAAGACCCAGCAGGGCGAACGAGTGCTCCACTCCACCATCTTCAAGACCCTGGCCGTGGACTACAACGTGGACCTGCCCGACTCCATGTTCACCACCCGCCGCATGGAAAAAGGCCTGTAAACCGCATTTGGGGGGGATATGAAACGCGCATTGCTGATTTTGGCCATGGTTTGCCTGCTCTTCCCTGCCGGGGCCCTGGCCCAGGAAAAGGAAAAAAAGAAGCATCCCTCGGTGGAGGAGGCCCTGGACGCCTTCACCGCCGCGGAAAAGACCGACGCCGTGACCGAGGCCACGCCCATGTCCGGGTACCCGCGGTTCGACATCTCCGGGTGGGCCAAGATCTCCGCGGCCGCGGACTGGGCCCACGACGACCCGCCCGCGGGGGTTGACGAGTTCAACGGCCTGTCCCGCCTGAGGGCCCAGGCCCTGCCCGCCCTGGACGCGGATATAAACAAGCGGTGGAAGGCGCGGATAAGCGCCCGCATGTGGCACGACTTCGCCTACGATATCCAGGACGAGGACGACTTTTCCAACGACTACCTGGAGAGTATGCAGGACTACGCGCGACTGTGGGAGGTCTGGGTCCAGGGCAGCCTGGGCGCGGGCCTGGACGTGACGTTCGGCCGCCAGGTGGTGGTGTGGGGCACCTCGGACGACCTTAGGGTGGTGGACGTGATCAACCCCCTGGACATCCGCGAACCCTTCATGAACGACATCGAGGAACTGAGGATTCCCGTGGCCATGACCCGGCTGGACTACGCCGCGGGCGCGTGGAACGTCACGGCCCTGGCTGTCCACGAGCCCGAGGAGGACAACACCCCGGCCCAGGGAAGCCCCTACGATCCTCTCACCCGGCCCCTGCCCCCCGTGGACCGTCCGGACGCGGGCCTGAACGACTCCGAGTTCGGCCTGGCCGTCACCGGCCGCCTCACGGGCTGGGACGTGGCCTTTTACTTCGCGGACTTCTGGGAGAACTCGCCCCACCTGGAGATGACGGCCCCCGCCACGTGGACCATGACGCCCGGCGGGCCGGTGATCACCGCGCCGCCGCGGTACGAGAGGGAGTTCTCCCGGGTCAAGATGCTGGGTTCGGCGGTTTCGGTGGCCGTGGAAAACTGGCTGTTCAAGGGCGAGGCCGCCTACTTGTGGGGCCTGGAGCACTTCTCTCCGCCCGCCACCTTCCAGCAGATGACCACCCTGCCTTCGAAGGAAAGCCGGGAGCGGATAGACCTGCTTGCCGGGTTCGACTACAACGGGTTTTCCGAGACCACCATCTCCCTGGAAGCCGCGGTGAGGCATTTGTTCGACTTTGACGACGCGCTGGAATCCGGCGTGCCCGGGGTGCACGAGAACGAGACCGAGTATGCCCTGCGGGTGCAGAGGGATTTCGCCTACGACACCTGGCACCTTCTGGCCGTGGGCACGGCCTACGGCGACACGGGCGACGACGGCTGGGCTTTCCGCGCCCAGGCGGAGCACGACTACACGGACGCGGTCTCCTTCACCCTGGGCGGCGTGCTCTA
>JAFDHW010000022.1 GCA_019308705.1 Deltaproteobacteria bacterium | reverse complement strand
ATTTTTCATGAATGATTCGGGTTAAGCGTGTTAATGGTTGATTGGCGGATGATGGGAAAATACGCTCCGCTTTTTTAACGGAATTTTGACGGTGATCGAACGCGTGAATAATCCGGGCTGACCCGCAAAGGGCAAGAAAACGAGTCCCCGGGATGATGGGGATAAAGCTTGTAATCTGTTGACCATGCGGTTACAATGCACGCCGTGTGGCCTAACGAGACGGATTTCCTTAAAAAACCGAAAAGGGCGACGCCCATATTGAAAGAGCCCTTGATGAGTTTGGTGGTGGAAAGCGCCGGACTGACCGACGTCGGGAAGAAACGCAAGAACAACGAGGACTGCCTGTTCGTGGACGACGAGCTTGGCCTGTACCTGGTCGCCGACGGCATGGGAGGCCACCAGGCCGGGGAGGTGGCCAGCCGCCTGGTGGTGGAAACCATGAGCGGCTACCTGCGCAAGGTGGGCGAAGACGAAGCCGCCGACCAGCTTCCCGACACCGACGAAACCCTTTCCGTGGCGGCCAACCGCCTGTTGTCCTCCATCAAACTGGCCAACAAGAGCATCCACCAGGTGGCGGACAAACAGGAAGCCTACTACGGCATGGGCTCCACGGTGTCCGCCGTGTACCTGGCGGGGGACCGGCTGGTGGCCGCCAACGTGGGCGACAGCCCCATCTACCTCATCCACGACGGCGAGATCGAAACCATCAGCGTGTACCACACCGTGGTGGCCGAACAGACCGCCATAGACCCGGAGGCCTCGGGAAAGCTTTCGCCCAGGTTCGCCCATATGCTCACCCGCGCCATGGGCGTGAGCGAGGACGTGGTGCCGGACTACTGCGAAATCCAGTGCTATCCCGGGGACGTCCTCGTGCTGGGCTCCGACGGCCTCACCAACAAGGTCTCCGAGCAGGAGATCCGCAACGTGGCGGGGAAAACCCCCCCGGGAAAGGCCTGCCGCCTGCTGGTGGACATGGCCAACGAACGGGGCGGCGAGGACAACATCACCGTGGTCATCGTGGCGATCAAATCCGTGGGCAAAAACTCCCAGGGGCCGTGGGCGGCTCTTCTCCGGGCGGTCAAGAAGCTTTTTTGAGGCGGCCGCCCGGGCAGATGAAGGCCTCCGGCCGTTGAGGCAATCCGAAAAAAGGACTGTGCCATGTCGACCTTGACCTTGAAATTTAAGGACAACGTCATCAGCGAGTACCCCGTGAAGAAGGGGGAAACCATCACCATCGGCCGCTTGAGCGACAACCATGTGGTCATCGAGAACCTGGCCGTCTCCGGCCACCACGCCAAGGTGGACTCCGTGGGCAACGGGTTTCTGCTCACCGACCTGCAGAGCAAAAACGGAACCTTCGTGAACCAGAAAATGATCACCACCCATTGGCTCAAGCACGGGGACGTGGTCACGGTGGGCAAACACCACCTGGTGTTCACCAACGAGGAAGAGGCCGAACAGCAGGGCCGGAGCGACCTGGACCAGACCATGGTCATGGACACGGCCGCGCACCGCGCACTCATGAGCCAGACCGGAAAGAACGATACCGGCACCTACGAGACCTCGGTGCGCGGCGGCGACGACAAGTGCGCCAAGCTCACGTTCCTCACCGGGGGCGAGGGCGAGGTGGAGATCAAAAAGAGCCTGACCACCATCGGCAAGAAACCCACCTCCGACGTGGTGGTGAGCGGGTTCCTGGTGGCCAAGTTGGCCGCCACCATCAGCAGGCGGCCCAACGGCTACTACCTGGGCTACGTGGGCGGCTCGGCCAAGCCCAAGGTCAACAACGAGGTGGTCAAGCAAACGGTGAAATTAAAGGACATGGACCTGATCGAAATCGGCTCGGTCAAGCTCCAGTTCAACGAATCCAAGTAAACGACCGGGGCCTTTCACTCCCGCCGGCTCCGCACGGAAGCCGTGCGTGACATCCGCGCGGCCGGAAGGAATCCGCCAGGGGGACGGCCGCATTCCGGCCACGCGCTTCGCCGCCGGTTTTCCCCGGAAACCAGGACGGTAAAGGGGCGAGAAGCCCCGCCGTCAAAACCTGCCATGCCCGAAGAAAAAGAAACCGGGATCCACCTGGATTTCTCCGACCGGTCCTCCATCGGCCGCTATCACCTGGTGCGGAAGATCGGGGAAGGCCGCACCGGAACGGTGTACGAGTGCAACGACCCCCTGATCGACCGGCCGGTGGCCATCAAGGTTTCCGGCATCCCCTCCCCCCGGGTACGGGAAAACTTCTTTTTAGAGGCCAAGTCCGCGGCCCGGCTGGCCCACAAGAACATCGTCACCGTGTACGACGCCAACGTGGTGGCGGGCGAGTACGCCTACATCGCCATGGAGTACGTCAACGGGTCCTCCCTGGAAGCCCTGTGCAACCCCCAGGACCATCCCTCCCTGGCCGAGGCCACCCAGATCGTCCGGGAAATCTGCGACGCCATGGAGCACGCCCACGAGGTAGGAGTAATCCACCGGGACCTCCACCCCGGCAACATTCTGCTCCACGAGAACCGCTCGCCCAAGATCACCCACTTCCGCATCAAGGACACCGCCGGCGCCAGGCGCTCGCCGGAATACCTCGCCCCCGAGCAGTTGCAGGACGTGCCCGCCGGACCCCAAAGCGACATCTTCTCCGTGGGTTGCATCCTCTACGAACTGTTGTCCGGCCAGAAGGCCTTTTCCGGCAAGGACGCCTTCGCGGCCATGTACAAGGTCATCAACGAAGAGCCCGAGCCCTTGGCCTCCCTGGTGCCCGACATCCCCCGCATCTACGAGCGCATCATCAAGCGCGCCCTGGCCAAGGACCTGCGCCGCCGCTACCAGAACTTCGGCCAGATGGCCTACGACTTGAAGATCGCCTCCCGGGCGCTCACCATGCCCGTGAAAAAGGGCAAAGTGGACGACGTCATCGACTACGTCCACTCCGTGTCCTTTTTCTCCGGGTTCTCCAGGAACCAGATCGAGGACCTCCTGGCCGCCTCCGAGCTGATCCAGGTGAAAAAGGGCGAGGAGATGCTCAAGCAGGGGGAGCTGGACGACGCCTTTTACGTGCTTTTGTCGGGCAAGGGGCTGGTGTATAAAAACGGCCACCAGATAGGGGAGTTAAACGCCGGGGAAAGCTTCGGGGAAATGGCCTTCATCGGCGGCCAGCCCCGAACCGCCAGCGTGATGGCCGACACGGACGGGGTGATGATGAAAATCTCCGGCTCCGTGCTGGACCGGGCCCCCGCGCGCCTGCAAAACCTGTTTTTCCGCAAATTCGCCCTTCTCCTGGTGGACCGCCTCACCAAAAACTCCCAGCCCATGGCGCAAGAGACAACAAACTGATATCGCTAAAAATCCTTTTTTTGAGGGCGCACTTTTTCGGCGTACGGCGCCGGAGTCCGGAACCTTTTCCCGCCCCCTTTTCGGGGAAAAAGCCTTGCCTGCGCGGTTTTTCGGTTGCAAAGACCCTTTTGGTCTGGTAATTCTGGAGCGGATCAATACGAGCGGATATCAGACATTAAGAGAAAGTCTCCTGCGGCGGCCGGATCCATACCCCATCCCGCCGGATTATTCAAAGACATCTACCCCGACCTGGCGGAAACTTGCAGCAAGGACCTTCCTTGGCCGCAATGGATCAGAACACCTTGCGCCCCGCGCACCAAAACCCAAGGACCACGAAGCAGGGCGCATTTCTCGGTAACCTACTCGGGGGTACAGGCCAAGCGCCTTTGGGCAATATAAAATCTTTTCCACGAAAGGAGCAGCAGATGAACAAGGGTGATCTGATCAACGAGGTAGCCAAGGTCGTAGGCACCAAGAAGGACGCGCAGGCCGCGGTGGACACGAGCCTGGAATCCAACACCAAGGCCCTGAAGAAAAAGGACACCGTGACCCTGGTGGGCTTCGGCACCTTCCGGGTGGACAAGCGGGAAGCCCGCAAGGGCCGCAATCCCCAGACCGGCAAGGAAATCAAGATTCCCGCCAAGAACGTGCCCAAGTTCCTCCCCGGCAAGGCCCTCAAGGAGGCCGTGAACTAGCACGGAACGCCTTTTCAGCGCCTTCGGGCGGCACCCGCCCGGCACCGATTTTTTCCGCCCCTTCTCGGGAAGGGGCGGTTTTTTTTGGGGGCCTGCTCCGTCATCCCGCACGCAGGGACCAGGCGGCCGCCGGAGACAGGGAAACCCGGCAGACCACGGTTTTCCCTCCTTCACCTCCGTCCTTGCCGCCGGACAAAAGGGCGCGGGCACCCAGGGGATACAGCAGGATGTCCAGGTCCAGGTCCCGGCCTTCCGCCAGGAAGTCCTGGGCCAGCCCGGCGGCCTTGGCCGCGGCTTCCTCCGGCGCGACGCCGCCCGAAGCCGCCTGGGGCAGAAGCTCCTCCATGCCCTTGCGGAAGGCGTCTGCATCCCCGGCCTCCATGAACCCCGCGTCCAGGGAGACCCGGAGCAGGACCACGGGTTCGGCGGCGTGTTCGGACAGGTGGTCCGTGACGCCGGCGCACGCAGCCGAAAGAATCTCCGGCGGGTTTTCAAGGGCGGCAAACAGGTGGAAGAAGGCGTTCATCCTCTGGTCCATCCGGTGGGCCGGCAGGTAGTCGGGAACGTTCTCGAACAGTCCCTCCTCCGGCCTGGCCGCGGGTTTGCCGCCCGGGCCGGAGATGTTTTCGGCCAGGCGGGATTCCTTTTCCCGCACCCTCAACATGCTCTCCCAGGTTTCCCAGTATTGGCGGTCCAGGTCCTCGGCCACCTGCAAAAACACCTGGGCGGCGAGATTCCTGGCCTCCTCGTCCGGCGGCGGGGCGTCTGCGCCTCTCCGCACCTGATCGCGAATCTCCGAGGGGGTTCCCGCGAAAAAGGGCCTGTCATCCGGCAGGGGACCGCCCGCCTGGGGCGCCTGCCGGGCCGCAGCCCAGGAACGGTTCTGCGCCAGAACCTCCTGAAGCTTCCGGGGGTCGGAAAAGCCTTCGGGCAGGGACACGGTCCCGGCCAGGCCCTCGCCCGCAAGGGCGGCCAGCCCCGGGTCCGGCAGGCCGGCGGGCGAAACCAGGTTTACCGGCCCCAAAAGCAGGGCCATGGCGCGGACCTGGAAGGAGGGCAGGTACGTATGGGGAAAGCAGAGAATATCCATGGCCTCGTCCTCAAAGGGAAAAGAAATCGTTTTTCATGACGCGGGGGATCATAGCAGAACGGCCCCCGGAGGCAAGGGGGGTGTAACCCCTTTCCATCGTTCACAAAAAGAACAAGCGCTCTTTTTTGTTGCATTGCGTCATAACCTTTGGTATGCGGCAGGCATTTGCGGAAAAGAGCGTGGGGCCTTGGGCCGCAGCCAGGGAGCAACCCGCACGCAATCCATACCAGGGCCCGGATGGCCCGTCGCCGCCGCGGCCGGGCCGGGAGGAGCATCGTTCCCGGCCGCGGCGGCCTGGTTTCCCCATGGACGAACGCATTCTCCTGGCCCGCGAACAGGGCCACCCTTCCCTGTCGGAACACGACTCCAAGGCGTTTCTCTCCGCCCGGGGGTTTCCCGTGACAAGGGGCATCGTGGCCGCCGAGCCCGCGGAGGCGGTGTCCGCCGCCCGCGCCCTGGGCTTTCCCTTGGCGGTGAAGGCCAGCTTCCCCGGACTTTCCCACAAGACAGAAGTCCACGCCTTGCGGCTGGGCGTCCGCAGCGAGGACGAGCTTTTGGCCGCCTTCGACGCGGTGCGGACCGCCACCCGGCCCGATGCGCCCGTGCTGGTGGAGCAGATGGCCCGGGGCAGCCGGGAACTCGCCATGGGCCTTTTCCGGGACCCCCACTTCGGGCCGTGCGTCATGCTGGGTCTGGGGGGCGTGTTCGCCGAGGCCCTGGGGGACACGGCTTTCCGCGCGGCGCCCGTGGACCGCGCCGAGGTGGCGGACATGGTGGAGGAGCTTTCCGGCAAAAAGATCCTAAAAGGTGTCCGGGGCATGAAACCCGTGGACCCGGAGGCGCTGTTCACCTGCATAGACGTGCTGTGCCGGGTGGGCCTGGAAGAGCCGGACGTGGCCGAAGTGGACGCAAACCCCGTGCTGGCGGACGACGAGGGGAACCTTGTGGCCGCCGACGCCCTGGTGGTGCTGGCATGATCCAAAACGCCGCAGACCATCCCCTGCACCGCATGGTGAACCCCCGGTCCGTCGCGTTGTTCGGCGCGTCCAACAACTTCGCCTCCATGGGCACCTCCATCCTCCATTCCCTCCTGCACATGGGCTACGAGGGCCGGGTCTACCCGGTGCACCGCACCGAGGAAACCGTCCAGGGGCTCACGGCCTACAAGCGCGTGGAGGACCTTCCCGAGGCCCCGGACCTGGCGGTCATCGTGCTTCCCACCCGCGTGGTGGCCGAAACCCTGGAGGCCTGCGGCAAAAAGGGCATAAGGTCCGCCGTGGTGGTCACCGCGGGCTTCCGCGAGGTGGGAGAGGAAGGCGCGGCCAGGGAAGCGGAGCTGGTCAGGATCGCCGAAAAGTACGGCGTCCGCTTCATAGGGCCCAACTGCATCGGCGTGACCAATCCCCACGCGAAGCTCAACACCACCTTCTTGCCCTTCGAAGCCCGGCCGGGGTTCGTGGGGATGGCCTCCCAAAGCGGTTCCTTCGTCACCCAGATGTTCGACTACCTGGACCAGTACGGCATGGGATTCTCCTCCGCCTTTTCCGTGGGCAATTCCGCCGACACGGACCTGGTGGACTGCCTGGAGTACCTGGCCGCCGAAGAGCACACCAAAGTCATCGCCCTGTACATGGAGGGCATCCCCCGCGGCCGCGAGTTCCTTTCCCTGGCCCGGGAGGTGGTGCAAAAGAAGCCCGTGGTGGCCCTGTACGTGGGGGGCTCCGAGGCGGGCAGGCGGGCCAGCCTGTCCCACACCGGCACCCTGGCCGGCCCGGACCGGCTGTACTCGGGGGTCTTCCGCCAGGCCGGGGTGATCCGGGCCAAGAACGTCACCGAACTGTTCGACTTCTGCTGGGCGCTGGGCAGCGCGCCGGTTCCAAGGGGAAACCGCGTGGCCATCCAGACCCACTCCGGCGGACCCGGGGCCGCGGCGGCGGACGCCTGCTCCCGAAACGGACTGGCCGTGCCGCCCCTTTCGCCGGAATCCCTGGAGAAGCTGGCCCCCCTGGTGCCGCCCACCGCCAGCGTGAACAACCCCGTGGACGTCACCTTCTCCAAGAACCCCCAGGACTTCTTCGACAAGCTGCCGGACATCCTGCTCTCCGACCCGGGCGTGGACATGTGCCTGTGCTACTGCCTGGTGCCCGACGACATGGCCGCCCGCCACATTCGCTCCCTGGGCCTTTCCCCCGAGGAGGCCGCCGAGAAGAGCCGCGAGTGGGCCGCTGCCATGGCCGACGCGGTGGCGGACACAGCGGCGAAGCACGAAAAACCCTTTTTCGGGTTTACCTTCCGCCGCCTCTCCGAGGTCTTCTGCCAGCGGCTCATCGCCCGGGGCGTGCCCGTGTTCCCCGGCCCGGAGCGCGCCGTGCGGGCCATGTGGGCGCTTTGCGAATACCACCGCCTGCGGGAAAAAATTTTGAGCTCCGGCCGGTAGGCCCCGCCCTCTCCGCGCCTTGCCCGCAGCCGGGTTTTATGGAAAGATGATCCAGGCCCCCCCTGCGCCGGATGTTCCACCCCGTTTTTCGGCCCGCCGCGGCCTCTGGAGACCCATGAAATACCAGACCGGCCTGCGTTCCTACACGGCCAAGCGCATCGAGGAGATCGAGCGCGCGGACATTTTGGTGGGCATCCCCTGCTACAACAGCGAGGCCACCATCGCACGGGTCATCCAGTCCGTGAGTCACGGCCTGGCCAAGCACTTCAAGGACCGCCGGTCGGTGATCATGGTGGCGGACGGCGGGTCCACGGACGACACCCGGGAGGCGGCCAAGGAGTTCGAGATCAAGCCCTGGCAGGAGAAGATCGTGTCCATCTATCGGGGCCCGGCGGGCAAGGGCTCGGCCTTCCGCAGCATCTTCGAGGCGGCCGCCCGGCTTTCCGTGTCCGCCTGCATGGTGGTGGACAGCGATCTTCGGTCCATCACCGGCGACTGGGTGAAGCACCTCCTGGACCCGGTGGTGTCGGACAACTACGACTACGTGTGCCCGGTGTATTCCCGCTATAAGTACGACGGCACCATCACCAACAACATCGTCTACAACCTCACCCGCGCCCTCTACGGCCTGCGCATCCGCCAGCCCATCGGCGGGGACTTCGCCTTCACCGGCGCCCTGGCCGCCCACTACATGGACCAGGACGTGTGGGAGACCGACGTGGCCCGGTTCGGCATCGACGTGTGGATGACCACCCACGCCATCATCAACAACTTCCGCGTGTGCCAGTCCAACCTGGGGGTGAAGGTCCACGACGCCAAGGACCCGGCCGAGGCCCTGGGCCCCATGTTCCGCCAGGTGATGCACACCCTGTTCGTGCTCATGGAGCAGAACGAGGCGGTGTGGAAAAACGTCAAGGGCTCGGTGTCCGTGCCCACCTTCGGCCTGAAAAAGCTGCTGGAGCCCGAGCCCATCCCCGTGGACCAGGGCCGGCTGGTGGCGGAATACAAGGCCGGGTTCCGCCAGTTTTCCGGGGTGTACAAGGACATCTTCTGTCCGGCCTGCTTCACGGCGCTCAAAAAGAGCGCCTCCATGGCCGAAACCACGTTCCGGCTGCCCGTGGAAACCTGGGTCATGGTGCTGTATGAAACCGCGGCCACCTTTCACGCCTGGACCTACAACCGCACCCAGCTGGTGAACCTGGTGACCCCGCTGTACCTGGGCCGGGTGGCCTCCTTCATCAACGAGACCGAAAAGATGTCCTCGGCCGAGGCCGAACAGGTGGTGGAGGCCCAGGCCGAGGTGTTCGAGGCGCACAAGGACTACCTCATCGACATCTGGGACAAACGCAAGAAAGCCGCCTGACCGTGGGAAACCCCGTGCCCGCCGACAACCTGCAATGCGTGGAAGGCACGGTCAGCCGCGTCCACTTCACGGACGAGACGGGCCTGTTTACCATCTGCGTGCTGGAAACCGAACAGCACGGCGAGGTGACCGTGCTGGGCAACCTAGGCGCGGTGCACCCCGGCGAGGTGGTGCGCGCCCGGGGAACCTGGGAGGAGCACCCCCGGTTCGGGGACCAGTTCCGCGCACAGTTCCACGAGATCCTGCCCCCCGCGGACAAGGAGGCCATGGAGGCCTACCTGTGCTCCGGGCTCATCTCCGGGGTGGGCCCGGCCACGGCCAGGCGCATCGTGGACGCATTCGGCGAGGACACCTTCCGCGTCCTGGACCACGAGCCCGAACGGCTGCTTTCCGTAAAGGGCATCTCCAAAAAAAAGCAGAAGAAGATCGCCGAGGACTGGGAAAAGAACCAGGCCCACCGGAGGGTGATGGTGTTTCTGTCCTCCCACGGCATCGGCCTTTCCCACGCCGGGCGCATCCTTTCCGCCTACGGCGCGGACGCGGTGGACGTGCTCAGGGAAAACCCCTACCGCCTGGCCCGGGAGGTGGAGGGCATCGGGTTCGCCACCGCGGACTCCCTGGCCAAAAAGCTGGGCATGCCCGCGGACTCCGAGGCCAGGGTGGCCGCGGGGCTTTCCCACGTGCTTTCAAAGGCCGCGGACCAGGGGCATTTTTTCACCCCGGAAACCGGCCTGGTGGACGAGGCCGCCCGGCTGCTTTCCGTGCCGCGGGACCTGGTGCAGAATGTTCTGGACGCCATGGCCGCGGAAAACGAGGTCCTCGCCGAGGACCCGGAGGAGGGGGAGAGGGACGGCGGACGGCGGATCTACCTTCCGTCCTTCCTTGGCGTGGAAAAGGCTCTGGCGCGGCGCATCGCCGCCTTTCTGACCGTGCCCATGGAGGATTTCGGCCTTGACGAGGCCGCCATCCTGGAAAAGGTGTTGAAAGGCTTGGCCATCCGGCTTTCCGACGCCCAGCTCGCCGTGTTGAAGAACGTGCTCAAAAGCCGCATGACCGTGATCACCGGCGGCCCGGGCACGGGCAAGACCACGCTGATAAAGTCCGTGAAGCTGGTCCTGGAGTCGTTGGGCATGCGGGTGGCCCTGGCCGCGCCAACAGGCCGGGCGGCAAAGCGCCTGGCCGAGGTCACGGGCGCGGAGGCCTCCACCATCCACCGGCTTTTGGGCTACGATTTCACCACCAAGACCTTTATGCGCGACGAGTCCCGGCCCCTGGACCAGGACGCGCTTATCGTGGACGAGGCGTCCATGGTGGACACCTTCCTGCTCCATTACCTGTTCAAGGCGCTCACCATGGGCTCGGTGCTCATCCTGGTGGGCGACGCCAACCAACTGCCGCCCGTCGGGCCGGGAAACGCGCTCCGGGACATCATCGCCTCGGGCAAGGTGCCCGTGTTCACCCTGGAGGAGGTCTTCCGCCAGGCGCGGGAGTCCCTCATCGTGCGGAACGCCCACCGGGTGAACAAGGGGCTCTCCCTGGTGCGGGAAGAGGAGGAGGACGGCAAAAAGCCGGACTTCTACTTCATCGAGGAAGAGGACCCCGCCCGGGTGCAGCGCACCGTGCTGGCCCTTTGCGCCGAGCGCATCCCCGACGCCTTCGGCCTGGACGGGAAGCTGGACGTGCAGGTCATCACCCCCATGCACAAGGGGCCGCTGGGCACCGTGGAACTGAACCGCCTGCTGCAGGAGACCCTGAACCCCGCCCGGCAGCGCCTGGAGCACGGGGGCCGCTCCTTTGCCCCGGGCGACAAGGTCATGCAGGTGAAGAACAACTACGAAAAGGAGGTGTTCAACGGCGACATCGGCACCCTGTACGCCGTGAACCGCGAGCAGGGCATGGTCTCGGTGCTGTTCGACAACGGCCCGGCAACCTACCGGTTCTCCGAGCTTTCCGAGCTTTCACCGGCCTTCGCCATCTCCGTGCACAAGAGCCAGGGGTCCGAGTACCCGGCGGTGGTGTTCGTCCTGTCCACGGCCCACTACGCCCTGCTGCAGAGAAACCTGATCTACACCGGCATCACCCGGGCCAGAAAACTCCTGGTCCTGGTGGGCAGCCAAAAGGCCCTTTCCCTGGCCGTGGCAAACGACCGCCCGTCGCGCCGCCGCACCATGCTGGGCGAACGCATAGCCGTGGAAGGGCCGGTATAGGAGGCTGATTTTCCTGGAAAATCTTTCCGGCTCCGGTCCTTCCGTTGACTATGCGCCCCCGCTTTCCTATACTTTTCGTGTTTTGCGCCCACAAACTTTCACCGGCCCCGGTCATCCGCCTTTGTTTCCGGCCGCCCGCCCGAAGCGGGAAGGGCCGCGGGAGGACAACCATGAGGATGACCCTTTTTTGCGCGCTGGCGCTGGCGGCTTTGTCGGTTTTGGGGCAGGCTGCGGACAAGGGAGGGGTTTCCATGGACGAGGTATTGAACAACGCAAAGTGGCTGGGCCATGACGGGTTTTTGTTTTCCGCCGCCGGAAAGACGGTGGTGGTGGACCCCTTCAAGGTGGAGAACGGACAAATCGCGGACGTGATCCTGGTGACCCACGAGCACTTTGACCACTGCTCGCCCGACGACATTGCCAAGTTTTCGGGCAAGGATACGGTCATCGTCACCGACGCGGACAGCGCCAAGAAGCTTTCCGGCAACGTGAAGGTGGTGGCCCCGGGAGACACGGTGACGGCAAACGGGGTGAAAGTGACCGCCGTGCCCGCCTACAACACGGACAAGTTGTTCCACCCCAAGGACAAGGGGTGGCTGGGGTTCGTGTTCACCCTTTCCGGGGTTTCCATCTACCACGCCGGGGATACGGACCTGATTCCCGAGATGGCGGACATAAACGCGGACATCGCGCTTCTGCCCGTGTCCGGCACCTACGTCATGACCGCGGAAGAAGCCGTCCAGGCGGCGAAGCGCATCAAGCCCAGGGTGGCGGTGCCCATGCACTACGGCAGCATCGTGGGCGATGAAAAGGACGCGGAAACGTTCAAACAGGCCCTTGAAGGCGAAATGCGGGTGAAGGTGTTCAAATGATCAAACGAGGCGTTCTTCTGGTTTTCGCGTTGGTTCTTGCGGCCGCCCCGGCCCTTTGCGCGGAGCGCGCGGCCGTGGCCGTGGACCTGGCCAACATCCGCTCCGGCCCGGGCACCTCCTACCCCATCCTGTGGCAGGCGGAGCGGTACTACCCCGTGGAGATCCTGGCCGTGTCCGGCCAATGGGCCCGGTTCCGCGACTACGAAAAGGACCAGGGCTGGATCCACAAGGAGCTTCTGGAGGACATCCCCACCGTGGTGACCAAGGTGAACCTGGCCAACGTGCGCTCCGGCCCGGGCAAGGACAACCCCATCGTGTTCCGGGTGGAGAACGGCGTGCCCTTCCGGGTGCTGGAAAAGAAGGGCGCCTGGCTGAAAGTGCGCCACCGGGACGGCGAGGTGGGCTGGATCCACTCGAATCTGGTATGGTGAAGAGTCCCAACAAAAAAACAAAAGACGCAAACAAAACGTAAACGGGAAATACATGGCTCCCCTTGCATTGAACGGCAAGCGGCTCATCGTGGGCATCGGGTCCGCCTTGGTGGACATCCTGGCCCACGAGGAAGAAGAATTTCTCACCAAGACCGGCGCGGCCAAGGGGGGCATGATGCTGGTGGACCACCACCACGAGCTTGAGAAGATCCTCTCCAGCGTGTCCTGCAAGCCGTCGGTCGTGTGCGGCGGCTCGGCCTGCAACACCGTCATGGGCGTGGGCAGGCTGGGCGGCAAGGCCCGGTTCGTGGGAAAGTGCGGCAAGGACGAGCTGGGCGACCTCTTCCGCCGGGCCCTGGCGGACAACAACATCGAGGCGCGCCTCATCCACTGCGGCAAGAACCCCACCGGCCGGGTGCTCTCCGTGGTCACGCCGGACGCCCAGCGGTCCATGTTCACCTTCCTGGGCGCTTCCGCCTGCACCCTGCCCGAGGAGATCTCCTCCATGCCCGTGTTCGAGGATGCGGCGGTGGTGCACGTGGAAGGCTACCTCCTGTTCAACAAGGACCTCATCAAGACCGCCCTGGAAAGCGCCAAGGCCGCCGGGGCCCACGTTTCCTTGGATCTCGCCTCCTACACCGTGGTGGACCAGTCCCGGGAGTATTTGTTCGAGCTGGTGGAGGAGTACGTGGACATCCTGATCGCCAACGAGGACGAAGCCCGCTCCTTCACCGGCGAAACCGACGAAGAAAAGGCGCTCTCCATCCTGGCGGACCACGCGGACATCGCCGTGCTGAAAGTCGGCGCACGCGGCTCGTACATCCACGCCGAGGGAAAG
>JAFDHW010000421.1:405-3002 GCA_019308705.1 Deltaproteobacteria bacterium | reverse complement strand
GGGGCCGGGCTTCTGATCAACATCGCCGCCAGCCCCTTCCACGCGGGCAAAAGCACGTTCCGCCACGGGCTCATGGCCCACATCGCCCGGCGCTACAAGATTCCCGCCCTGTACGTGAACCTCGTGGGGGGAAACGACAGCCTGGTCTTCGACGGGTCCTCTTCCGCCCACCTGCCCGACGGCTCCCTGGCCGCCCGGGGCAAGAATTTCGTGGAAGACTTGGTGGTGTTCGACACGGTGACCGGCCAGGGAGACCTGGCCCCGGAACCCGGGAGCGACCTGGTGCAGGTTTACCGGGCCCTGGTCACGGGAACCCGCGACTACATGAAAAAATGCGGGTTCGCCACCTGCGTGGTGGGCACCTCCGGCGGCATCGATTCGGCGCTTACCCTCTGCGTGGCCGTGGAGGCCGTGGGAGCGAAGAACGTCGTCTCCCTGTTCATGCCATCCAAGTTCACCAGCCGGCAGAATTACAAAGACACCGAAAAGCTTGCCCAAAACCTCGGGGTGGAATACCACGTGGCTCCCATCGGCCCGCTGTACGATGCCTTCCGCGGAGAACTCGAAAAGCTCATGGACGTTTCCGAGGGGTCCGTGACCCTGCAGAACGTCCAGGCCCGGCTGCGCGGCATGCTCCTCATGGCGTGGTCCAACCGCCATGGGTCCCTGGTGCTCTCCACGGGCAACAAGAGCGAGCTGGCCGTGGGCTACTGCACCCTGTACGGAGACATGTCCGGCGGCCTGGCCGTGATCTCCGACGTACCCAAGACCTTGGTCTACGACCTGGCCCGCTACCTGAACCGGCAAAAGGAAGTCATCCCCCAGAGCATCCTCACCAAGCCGCCCTCCGCCGAGCTGGCCAAGGACCAGAAGGACGCCGACGACCTTCCGCCCTACGAGGTCCTGGACCCCATCCTGGAGGCCTACATCGAGGACAACCGGGAGGCCGCGGACATCGCGGCCATGGGGTATGACCGGAAGATGGTGGACGACGTGATACGGCGGGTGACGGGAAACGAGTACAAGCGCCGCCAGGCCGCCCCGGGGCTGAAAATCACCTCCAAGGCCTTTGGCGAGGGCCGCCGCTACCCCATCGCCCAGCGCTACCGGCCCGGGCTGTGGGAGGAAGAGGAAAAGGGACCCAGGATCGCGCTGCCCCCGCCGGAATAAAGCCTGCCCTGGAAGGTGTCCCGCTGTGCCAGCCGGGCCTTTATGTCCGCCAGCACCCCCCGCTTGTCCAGGCACCATGGGGGGGCCAGAAGCTCGCCAGGGTGCGGATCGCCCGTCAGCCGCTGGACCACGGTTTCCGGGTGCAGCCGCTCCAGGAAGTCGCATACCCGCTCCACGTACTCCCCTCGCGAAAGCATCCGGCACCGACCGGCCTCCACCATGCGGCCCAGCTCCGTGCCCTTCACCGCGTACAAGAGGTGGATCTTCACTCCCTCCACCCCCAGGTTTGCCAGGAAATCCGCGGTGGCCGCCATGTCTTCGGCGGTCTCCCCGGGCAGGCCCAAGATGGCGTGGGCGCACACCCACAAGCCCCGGGATTTCGCCCGGGCCACAGCGTCGGCGAAGCAGGCGGCGGAATGCCCCCGGTTGATGGCGGCAAGGGTTTCGTCTTTGGCGCTCTGCAGGCCGAGCTCCAGCCAGACCATGCCCTTGGAGCGGTACGCGGCCAGAAGATCCAGGACCTCGTCCGGCACGCAGTCCGGCCGGGTGCCCACGCAGAGCCCGGCCACGTCCGGGTCGGCCATGGCCTGGTCCCACAGGGACGTGAGCGTTGGCAGGGGCGCGTAGGTGTTGGTATAGGACTGGAAGTAGGCCAGGAACTTTTTGGCCTTGTACCGGGCGGCCAGGACCGCTTTTCCCGTTGCGAGTTGTTCGGTCACGGACATGCCCCGGGCCGCCGCGCCCGTGCCCGAGCCCCGCGCATTGCAAAAGACGCAGCCGGCGGTGGACAAGGTCCCGTCCCGGTTGGGGCAGGCAAGCCCCGCGTCCAGGGTGACCTTCTGCACCCGGCGGCCGAAGCGCTCCCTGAGGAAGGTGTTGAAGTCCCGGTAACGGGGCCTGTCCATTTGCGTTCCCCCCGGCCGGGCTCTACAATGGGCCGGCCCGGGATGTTTGATGGGTCCACGCCGTCGCCCGGCGGCGCGCCGGCAAGAGAAGAAAGGATACCAGCCATGGCGCTTTCTTCCGAGGAGAAAATCCAGGCCACCGGCCGCATCCTGCACATGGTCATGGGGTTCCAGCGCAGCCGGGCGCTGTTGACCGCCTTTGACCTGGGAGTGTTCACCGCCCTGGGCGACGCCGAACGCACCGCGGAGGAAGTGGCCGCGGACACCTCCTGCGACCCCCGGGGCATGGACAGGCTGCTGGCCGCCCTGGCTTCCCTGAACCTCCTGGAGAAGCGGGGGGACCGCTACGCCAACACCCCCGAAGCCGCCGAACTGCTGGTTCAGGGAAAACCCGGCTACATGGCCGGGCTTACGCACGCCGTGCACTTGTGGGACTCCTGGTCCACCCTCACCGGCGCGGTGAAAAAAGGCGGCGCGGTGGCCCATGGGTCCATCAACGAACGGGGCGAAAAGTGGCTTTCC
>JAFDHW010000421.1:0-398 GCA_019308705.1 Deltaproteobacteria bacterium | reverse complement strand
GCTTTCCGCCTTCATCGCCGCCATGCACTGGCGCGCGGTCCCCACCGCGGCCGCCGTGGCCTCCATGGTGGGCGTGCGGCAGGGCGACCGGGTGCTGGACGTGGGCGGCGGGTCCGGCGCCTACGCCATGGCCTTTTGCCGCCGGGCCGACGGGGTGACCGCAACCGTGTTCGACCTGCCCAACGTCACCCCCATCACCCGGGGATACCTTGCAAGGGAGAACATGCAGGACCGGGTGGGCATCGTGGACGGCGACTACAACGCGGACCCCCTGCCCGGGGGCTACGACCTGGTGTTTCTCTCCGCCATCGTCCACCCCAACGGCCCGGCCGAAAACGAGGCCCTGTTGCAAAAGGCGGCGGACGCGGCCCGGGAAGGCGGCCGGGTGGTGAGCCAGG
>JAFDHW010000021.1 GCA_019308705.1 Deltaproteobacteria bacterium | reverse complement strand
ATTGCGCCTCCCCGGAATCTTCCTGCTCAAAGGGCTCCTCCCGGAGCTCTCCGTCGGATTCCCGCATGAGAATGGCGACCTTTTTCTGTACCTCGTCGAGCTTGGCCGCAAGAAACCGGGAAAGTTTCATGCCTTCCTCGAACCGGGAGAGAGCGGATTCCAATGGAAGGTCGCCCTGTTCCATTTCCGCGACAATGGACTGGAGCTTTTCCATGGCCTGTTCAAAGGTGAGCTCCTTCATTTGCTTTCTCCTTGGGAGGATTCCACCCTGCACAACAGTTCACCCTTGTGCAGGAGCACCTGGACCCTGGAATGCGCCGGGACCTGGTCCGCGCGGGTGAGCACGGCCTTGGTATCTGGGTCGCGGGTGATGCTGTAGCCCCGTGCCAGCACGGCTAGGGGGGAGAGGGCGGACAAGCGGTCCCTTGCATGATCCACGCGTGCGGCGTCCCGTGCGAGAACCGTCTGCATTCCCCGAAAAAGCCGGCGGGCATCTTCTTCAACCGATGCTTTAAGGTTTTCGACCTGAGCCTGTGGCGACACGGCCTCCAGGCGCTCAACCAACCACTTTACCCGCTGTTTCCTGTAGAAAAGGGAGCGGTTCATGGACAAGGTAAGACGGCCGGAAAGGTCGTCCACCCGCTGGGCGTGAGTTTCCATGCGCCGGACCGGGCCAACCAGCCTGCGGGAAATTTCCTCGAACCGCTCGCGGCGGCGAGCCAGAGACCGCTCCAGGCATTGGGCCAGGCGGGACCTGAGCGAGCCGATGGCCTCCGCCAGCGCCTCCCGGTTGGGAACCACCATCTGGGCGGCTGCGGAAGGTGTAGGCGCGCGCATGTCCGCGCAAAAGTCCGCGATGGTGAAGTCCGTTTCATGGCCCACCGCGGAAACCACGGGAATGCGCGATGCGCACACGGCCCGGGCCACGCCTTCGTCGTTGAACGCGGCCAGGTCCTCCAGGGACCCGCCGCCGCGCGCCAGGATGATGACGTCCCCAAGGCCGCGCTCGTTCACCAGTTCCAAGGCTTCCACGATCTGGGAAGGGGCTTCGGCGCCCTGGACCCGCACCGGAACAACCAGCACGCCCCGGCCGGGAAAACGTTTGTCCAAAACATGGAGGATGTCGCGCACAGCCGCGCCGGTAGGGGACGTTATCACCGCGATCCGCCGCGGGAGGTACGGCAGGGGCTTTTTTCTGTCCTCGTTGAAAAGGCCTTCTTTGGCCAGCTTTTTCCGCAGGTTTTCAAAGGCCAGGGCCAGGGCTCCCATGCCAGCGGGCTCCAGGTGTTCCACCACGAGCTGGTATTCGCCACGGGCCTCGTACACGCTCACGCGGCCCAGGGCGATGAGGTGCATGCCGTTTTCCACCACGAATTTCTGCTTTTGGGCCTGGCCTTTGAACATGACGCACCGGATGAGGGCGTCCGCGTCCTTGAGGGTGAAGTAGGCGTGGCCGGACACGGGGACCCGCAAGTCGGAGATTTCGCCGGTGACCCACACATAAGGGAAGGTTTTCTCCAGTCTCTGGCGGATGAGCAGGGTCAGTTCGCCGACCGTATGGATCTTTCGAACAACCTGGGGAGGATCCAAAACCGGCATGGAGGCTCCAGGCGGCATGCAAATGAAAAGGGCCGGAGAAACCGGCCCGCTGGAAAACCGAACCCCCCGGGCAGGGGCCGAATTTGACTGATTAGCACTTTTTGGGCACGGCATCAACGCCTGACCCGGAAAACCAGCCGCATCCGGCCCACTTGGGCCTCGGTTCATTTCGATAATGTCCGATAATATATATTATGTAAACTTTTTAAGCTCCCTCAAGATGCTTCAAGGGACGACCACGCTGGGATCTCTCTCCTCCGCCTGCGAGCGGGTCACCGAGGACCGAGGCGCGTGCGAAAAAGGGTCGATTTTTGGATTTCGGAAAATTTATGAAGGGTAAACGCCGCGAAATGGCTCAGGCGGCGTTTTCCGGGTTGGAGCTGTCCGCAGGCTTATGGGCTTCCAGGATTTCCCGGATCGCAGGAATCACGTACATATCCTCGGTGATGATCTGATTCAGGGCTTCGGCCAGGACCGCGATCTTCTCCTGCACCGGAATCTTGCGGTCCAGGACCACCAGGGGTTCGCCCTGGACCTTGCACAGGCCGCTTCGCACCCGCACGGGCGCGGGGCCAAGCGCCCTCTCCCGCACGGCCACGCCCTGGCTTTCGGCGAGCTTGCGCAACTCGCGCAGGATGTCCCCGGGCTCCATGCGGCTACTCCTGAGGGAAGATGATCACCTTCATGGACTCGCCCGCCGAGGCCACCAGTGAAAACCCCTTGGCGGTTTCGGAAAGCGGCAGTCGGTGGGTGATCATGGAATGCACGTCAAGGCGCCCGGCTTCCAGGAGTTCGATGGACGCCTGGATGTCCCTGGGCGCCGCGCCGTAGGAAGGAATCAGGGAAAATCCCTCCTTCCACATGGAGAACACGTCCAGGGGAAAGGTTTCACCGGGCATGGACGGCGCGAACCACAGCACCCGGCCGCCCCGGTTCACGGAGTCCATGGCCTGGGCAAAGGCCGGGGCCGCGCTCGTGCAGATGATCACCAGATCCGCGCCCCGGCCGTGGTTGGCCTCGCGCACCCGTGCGGGAACGTCTTCGCGGGCGTCGAAGCCCATGGCCCCGTGCGCCCTGGCCATTTCCAGGCGGAACGGGTGCAGGTCCGTGGCAAGAACAAGGCCCGCGCCCAGGTTCTTGGCCAGCTCCACGTGCAACATTCCGGAAATGCCCGCTCCCAGGACCAGCACGGTCTCTCCGGGTCTTACCCCCGCGGCCCGCTGGCCCCTGAGCGCGCAGGCCAAAGGCTCGATGAAGGTGCCGTCCTCGAAGCTCACGTTGTCCGGGATCTTGAAAACCCCTGGCCCCACGTTGATTTCCGGCACCCGGAGGAATTCGGCGAACCCGCCCGGGTCGAAATTTGTGGAGCGCAGGGTGTCGCACACGGTTTCCTGCCCCGCCAGGCAATAGCGGCACGCGCCGCAGGGCACGTGGTGGGAGACGAACACCCTGTCACCCGGGGAATAGGCGGTGACTTTTTCCCCCGTTTCCGCAATTTCGCCTGCGATCTCGTGGCCCAGGACCAGAGGAGCCTTCTTGATGCGGTACCACTCCATGACGTCGGACCCGCAGATGCCGCTGGCCATGACCTTGACCAGCAGTTCCCGCGGCCCGATTTCGGGCACGGGCATCTCCTCCACCCGCACGTCGGCGTTGTTGTAGTACTTTGCGACCCGCATGGCGCCGTCTTATGCCGGTTGGGAAAGCTCCTGGTACATGTCCCACGCCTCGGCCACGTCGGCGCGGTCGTGGATGATGGACCGGATCGCCCTGGCCATGGCCACGGGAGCCTTGTTCTGCCAGATGTTCCGGCCCAGATTCACGCCCACGGCGCCCTTTTGCATGCCGTCGTGCACGAACTCCAGGACTTCCTTGTCCGTTTCCGTGCGGGGACCGCCGGCCATGATTACGGGCACCGGGCAGCCGTTGGCCACCTTTTCGAAGTTTTCGCACCAGTAGGTCTTGACCACCCGCGCGCCAAGCTCCGCGGCGATGCGGGATGCCAAGGCCAGGTAGCGGGCGTCGCGCTTTTCCAGTTCCTTGCCCACGGCGGTGACCGCCATGACCGGGATGCCGTAGCGCTCAGCCTCGTCCACCAGGTTAGCCAGGTTCATGAGGGACCGATGCTCGTATTTGGCCCCCACGAAGACGGACACGCCCAGGGCCGAGGCGTTCAGCCGGATGGCCTCTTCAAGGGACGTGGTTATCTCTTCGTTGGAAAGGTCGTCGCCGATCACGGAAACCCCGCCGGAGACCCGCAGCACGATGGGCTTGGAATTGCGCGGGGGAATGCAGGAACGGAGCGCGCCGCGGGTCACGAACAAGGCGTCGCAATAGTCCATGAGCGGGGCCACGGTCTCTCCGGGCCGTTCCAGGCACCGGGTAGGACCCTGGAAATACCCGTGGTCTATGGGCAGAAACTGCGTCCGTCCTTCGGGAGAAAACAATTGCGCGAGCCGGTTTTCCATTCCCCAGTCCATGTGCGCCTCCTTGTGGGTGTACGTTGAGGTTTTCTTTCTAGTTTGTGTTATGTTCCGGGAAATCGACAAGTGTCAAGAGGCCGTTATCCGCGCAACTCCGTGGCGATGCCTTTTCCTTGGCCCGCGGCCGTGGTAAAAACACGGCCAAAACTCGATCAGGGGCCTCCATGAACGAACATCCCGCTTTTCGGGCCAAGCGACTTGCCGCCCTCTTTTCACGGCTGGTGGCGTTCACCGCCGCTTTCCAGCTCTTCTCCTACGTGACGGCGGACCCGGACCTTTGGGGCCACGTGCTGTTCGGCAGACACCTGGCCGAAACCGGCGCACTTGCCCGGGTGGACCCCTATTCCTTCACCGCCCTGGGGCGGCCCTGGATCAACCACGAGTGGCTTTGTGAACTGCTCTTTTACTGGACCTTCGCAGGGCTCAGCAGTACGGGACTTCTTTTTGGCAAGCTTTTCCTCGGCCTTGTACTGATCGGCATGCTATGGGCCACTTGCAGGCTCAGGCCCCACGAACCCCTGGTGTTCGCGATGGTCATGCTCCTTGCCGCGTTCACCCTCCGGCATGGGTACATGGTCCGGCCCCAGGTGTTCTCCTTCGTGCTTTTCGGCCTGTTTGTCCTGGTGATCCACTCGAAGCTCGTCCGGGACAAAAACGCCCTTTTTCTCCTGCCTCTTTCGACCATCTTCTGGGTCAACGTCCACGGCGGGGTTCTCATGGGCCTGGTATACCTTGGAGCCGTGGTTTCCTGGATCACCTTTTTTAAGCTGGCATTCAGGCGCAACGTGAGGGGACTGGAGCAATGGTGGCTCATCCTGGGCCTTTCCATGGCCGCCACGCTTGTCAACCCTTATGGATGGCGGCTTTTGGGGTTCTTCTACCACAGCTTGTCCGTTCCCCGAACCATCTCCGAGTGGGCGCCCGTTCCCCTGTGGGGCGCTTCGTTTCCCTTTTTCAAAATCATGGCCTTGTTGACCCTTGCGGTTTTTGCGTTCAAAGGCAGGAAGAACCAGGGGTGGGAAGTGGTGGGTATCGGCCTCACCCTGTACGCCGCGTTCCGGCACCAGCGGCACATCCCGTTTTTCGCCATCGCTGCGGCCCCCTACCTTGTTAGCGGCCTTTCTTCCATCATCTGGAAGGTGCGCGAAAAATTTCCCCGCCTGGCCATCACCCGGCCGAGCTGGTACGTGTTGGCCACGGTCCTGGCCGTTGTCGCCGGTTTTCAGGCGCATCTGGGCGTGCGCACCTATCGGGCCTCCCATTACCAGGTGTTCGTGGACCCCACTGTTTACCCGGTGGCTGGAATGCAGTTCCTTTCCATGAACCAAGCGGAAGGGAACCTCATTCTGCCTTTCACTTGGGGAGAATACGCCATCTGGAAAAGGTATCCCCATTCCCTGGTGAGCGTCGACGGCAGGTTCCGCACCGTGTACCCGGAAAAGGTCATCCAGGACCATTTGCAGGCCACCAAGGGGGCCGCAGAATGGATGGCCCTGCTGGAGAAATATCCGGAGGGCGACCTCTCGATCACCTACCGGTTTGTCGGACTGAAGGAACTGGCAAGCAAGTCCGGCGAATGGGTGCCGCTGTACGACGGTCCCATAAGCCTCGTGATGGTGAAGGACAACGGAAAGAACCAGAACCTGATAGAAAAGTACAAGGCCGGGGAGCTTTCTTATCCCCCGAAACTGGACATCTTTTTCCCCTAGGAAGACCAAGGGCGGGACGGCAGAGGGAAAGGGAGCCCATGTTACTGCCCATAAACCCGAAAAATCCGCAGCAGCGGCACATCCAGCGGGTGGTGGAACTCCTGAAGAACGGGGGCGTGATCGCCTATCCCACGGACACCTTTTACGGCATCGGGTGCGACCTGATGAACAAGAAGGCCATCCAGCGGGTGTACCAGATCAAGAGAAGAAAACCCACCAAGCCGTTTTCCTTCATCTGCTCGGACCTGAAGAACATCTCCGACTACGCCAAGGTGAGCAACTACGCCTACAAAACCATGAAGCGACTTTTGCCCGGGCCGTATACCTTTGTGCTGGAGGGCTCGCGCCAGGTGCCCAAGATCATGCTCACCAAGAGAAAAACCGTGGGCATAAGGGTTCCGGACCACCAAATCTGCCTGGAGCTGGTACGGGGGCTGGGCAATCCCATCATTTCCACCTCCGCCAAGACACGGGACGGGTCGGATTTCCACGACGCGTCCCTTCTCCACGACGAACTGGGCAGCCAACTGGACCTGGTCATTGACGGCGGGCCGGTCAAGGCGGAGCCCTCCTCGGTCGTTTCGCTCATCAACGACGAACCGGAGATCATCCGCCGGGGCCAGGGGGACCTGGACGTCTTCGAATAACCATAGAGGTTGCGGGAGAAGACGGAAGGCACAAAAAAACGGGGGAAGCGGCGCCTGCCGCCTCCCCCGTTGGACTTCCAGGGGTGTTGCGGTTACTCGTCCTTGGGCTCTTGTTCTTCGGAGGACTTCTCTTCCGCGGGAGCCTCTTCGACGGAGGCCCCTTCGGCGGGGGCTTCCTCCGCCTCTTCCCCGGCGGTTTCCACGGGCTCTTCCTTGGCCGCTTCCGCTTCCTCCGCCTTGGCGGCGGCCTCCTCCTTGACCTCGGCCGCCTCTTCCCCGGCCCCGGCTTCGGCCTCGGGTGCAGTTTCGGTCTCCTGCGCGCCCTCCCCTTCCTCGGCGCCCTTCTTCATTTTCTCCTGCAGGCTTTGGCGAAGGGCCTCGCCCAGGGCGGACGAAGGGGCCTTGGACCTATTGAGGTAATCGGCCAGGTAGGAGCCTTCCTCTTCCTCGTCCAGCCGTTTGATGGAAAGGCCGATGCGGCGCTCCTTGGGATTGATGTTCACCACCACGGCCTCCACCGGGTCGCCCACGTTGTACTGGCCGACCGGGGTCTTGAGCTTTTCCTTGGTCACCTCGGAAACGTGCACCAGGCCCTCGATGCCCTCTTCCAGCTCCACGAAGATGCCGAAGTCCGTCACGGAGGTCACCGTGCCGGTGATCTTGGTGCCCACCTCGTAGCGCTCGGCGATGGTCTCCCAGGGGTCGGGCTCCAGCTGCTTGATACCCAGGGAGAACCGCTCGTTCTCCTTGTCGATGTGCAGCACGATGGCCCGGACCTCGTCGCCCTTCTTGTAGATCTCCGAGGGATGGTTGATGCGCTTGGTCCAGGAGATGTCCGAGATGTGCACCAGCCCGTCGATGCCCTCGTCGATGCCGATGAACATGCCGAAATCGGTGATGTTCTTGATCTTGCCCTCGATGGTGGTCCCCACGGGATACTTCTCTCCGATGACGTCCCAGGGGTTGGGCACCACCTGCTTCATGCCCAAAGACACGCGGCGGTTGTTGGGCTTGATGTCCAGCACCACGGCCTCCACCTCGTCGCCCACGCTCACCACCTTGGAGGGATGGCGGATTTTGCGGGTCCAGGACATCTCCGATACGTGGATGAGCCCTTCGATGCCCTCTTCCAGCTCCACGAACGCGCCGTAGTCGGTCAGGCTCACCACCTTGCCCTCCACCCGCGTGCCCACGGGATATTTCTCGCCCGCGGCGATCCACGGATCGGGCTTCAACTGCTTCATGCCCAAAGACACCCGCTCCCGTTCCAGGTCCAGGTCCAGGACCTTCACCTCGATCTCGTCGCCGATGGAGAACAGGTCCGAGGGGTGCTTGACCCGGCCCCAGGAGATATCCGTGATGTGCAAAAGGCCGTCGATGCCGCCTAAGTCCACGAACACGCCGTACTCGGTGATGTTCTTGACCACGCCCTGCATGACCTTGCCTTCGTGGATGGTGGCCAGGGTGGCCGCGCGCAGCTCTTCCCGTTCCTTTTCCAGGATCACGCGGCGGGAAAGGACGATGTTGCTGCGTTTCCTGTTGTATTTCAGAACCTTGAACGTAAAGGTCTTGCCCACCATGGAGTCCAGGTCGCGCACGGGGCGAAGATCCACCTGGGAGCCGGGCAAAAACGCCGGCACGCCGATATCCACGGAGAAGCCCCCCTTGACCCGGTGGGTGATGGTGCCATCCACCGTGCCGTCGTCCTCGTAGGCCTGGCGGATCTCCTCCCACACCTTGATCTTGGAGGCTTTTTCCTTGGACACGATGACGCCTTCGTCCTCGCTCTCCAGGCGCTCCACCATCACGTCCACTTCGTCGCCCACCTTGGCGTTCACCGTGCCGTCGGGCTCGGTGAATTCGCGGATGTGGATCATGCCCTCGGACTTGTAGCCGATGTCCACCAGGACGTATTCTTTATCCACCTGGATGATTTTCCCGTGGACCACTTCCCCCTCTTCGAAGCGCTTGAAGCTTTCCTCCAGCGCCTCCATGAGCTCTTCCTGGGAAACGTCCTCCAGTTCTTTCAGCTCGCGGTCGTCCTCGTCCATGGCTTCGTCAGCCTGCTCAGGGTTTTGTTCCAAATTCTTCTGTTGTTCGTTGGCCAGTTCTTCCATTAACCGTACTACCCCCTTTGTCCTGGTATCCCCGCCTCCAAAAGAAATGCGGAGTTGAAAAACATATTCATTAACAAACTATTGTCAATAAAACAATCATAATTTGCCCTGGACGTCCCCTAAATGTTTCCTGACATGCCGGGCCATGACGGCCACCACCTGTTCCGGGGTCATGGAGGTGCTGTCGATGGCAACCGCGCCGTCCGGCTTCCTAAGGGGCGCGGTGGCCCGGGTGGAATCGTTTTCGTCCCTCCGGGCCATGTCCGCCTCCACTTCCTCCAGGGGCGGGGCGCCGCCCTTTTGGGAAAGCTCCAGAAAGCGCCTCTTGGCCCGCACCTTGGGGTCGGCTACCAGAAAGAACTTGAAGGGCGCGTGGGGAAACACCACGGTTCCCATGTCGCGGCCCTCGAACACCGCATCGTTGTTTTTTCCCAGGGAGCGCTGCGTGTCCAGAAGCCATTGCCGCACCACCGGATGGGCGCTGGCCGCGGACGCGGCCATGGTCACCTCCGGGGTGCGCAGGCGGTCCGTGATGTCCTGCCCGTTGATGATGACCCGGTTGGCCTCGGGACCAGGCACCAGCTCCAGGGTGAGGCCGTCCAGCAACCGGGCCAGGCCTTCCGGGTCTTCCGGGCTTACCCCCGCGTCGGTGGCGGCCACGGCCACCCCGCGGTAGAGCGCGCCCGTGTCCACGTAGATGCAGCCCAGTTCCGCGGCCAGCAGGCGGCTCACCGTGGTCTTGCCGGACCCGGCCGGACCGTCTATGGTCACCAGGAGGCCGCTCAAGCCGCCACCTTGAAAAAGGCTTCCAGAAAGCGCCGGTTCTCCTCCGGCAGGCCCACGGAAACCCGGATGTGGTTGGGAAACCCGTAGGAACGCATGGAACGGACGATGATCCCTTCTTTCAGCAGGGCCTCGAACACGTCGTCCGCGTCCTTGTCCACCTTGACGAGCAGGAAATTGGCCTGGCTGGGAGAGTACTCCACCCCCCCGGCGGAAAGTTCCCGGTAAAAGACGTCCAGCCCCTGGTGGACCGCTTCCACAGTACGGGCCAGGTGTTGTTCGTCCGAAAGCGCGGCGATGGCCCCGGCCTGGGCCAGGAGGTTCACGTTGAACGGCAGGCGGATGCGCTGGAGCACCCGGGCGACCCCGGCGGGCATGACGCCGTAGCCCACGCGCAGGCCGGCCAGGCCGTAGGCCTTGGAAAAGGTTCGCAGGGTCACCACGTTTTCGCCCGAGGCGGCCAGGGAGTGGGACCGCAGGCACTCGGGGTCCCTGGCGAACTCGATGTACGCCTCGTCCACCACCACCAGCACCTCCGGGGGAATTTTCTCCAAAAACCGCTCGAAATCCTTGGTGGAAACCATGGACCCGGTGGGGTTGTTGGGGTTGTTCACGAACACCAGCCGGGTCTTTTCATCCACGGACCCGGCCCTGGCGGAAAGGTCCGCGTCCATTCCGGCAAGCGGCACCTTTACGGGTACGGCGCCCTGGGTCCGCACGGAGATTTCGTACATCAAAAAGGCCGGGTCGCTCATCACGGCGTTGTCTCCCTCGGAAAGGAACGCCATGCACAGCATCTGGATGATCTCGTCGGACCCGTTGCCCAGGACAAGCTGGTCCCGACCGCAGCCGAGGCGCGCGGCCAGTGCGGCTGTGAGGTCGTGGGAGGCACCGTCCGGGTAGCGGTGCAGGTTTTTCAAGGTGTTTTCGATGGCCTGCACGGCCTTGGGGGACGGGCCGATGGGGTTCTCGTTGGAGGCCAGCTTGATGGAGCCGGAAATCCCGTATTCGCGCTCCAGCTCCTCGATGGGCTTTCCGGGCACGTAAGGCTTCAATGCCAGAATGTGCCCAGGGGCCACAGGCCCTTTGATCCGGTTCAT
This sequence comes from Deltaproteobacteria bacterium, assembly GCA_019308705.1. Taxonomy (GTDB): domain Bacteria; phylum Desulfobacterota; class Desulfobacteria; order Desulfobacterales; family Desulfatibacillaceae; genus JAHJUF01. The sequence continues at coordinate 2,909 of JAFDHW010000021.1, read as the reverse complement.
GGTCGGGCTCCGCCGGGGCAAACGCGCCGCCGGCTCATTTTGATGGAAGCAAAATCGTCTGTTTATCCCAAATCAGCCACGGGATCAAGACGGGCCCAGCAAAATTCATGGACTTTTACGCCTTGTTTCCTTTGGTTGCCTAAAATGCACGGTTTCTGGTACTTGTGTATCTTTCCAAAGCGTTTTGAAAGGTTGGTTCATGAAGCACATCAAGGTATTGATGAGCGGCCTTCCCGGAAAGATGGCCCTTGCCTGCGCGGAACTCTTTGCGCGCGAACCGGAATTTTCCCTGCTTCCCGTATCGCTGACCGGCCCGGGCGTCCCGGAAAAAACCGTTTCCGTGGGAGACGCGGAACTATCCCTGTCCCCGCCGGAAACCCACCGCCAGATGCTCGGGGATCTTAAAAAGGAACACGAATCCTTCATTGTCGTGGACTACACCCATCCCTCGGCGGTGAACGAAAACGCGAAGTTGTACACGGACTTGGGCGTGCCGTTCGTCATGGGAACCACGGGCGGGGACCGGAAAAAGCTTTTGGAGCAGGTCGAGGGCTCGGGCGTACCCGCGGTGATCGCGCCCAACATGGCCCGGGAGATCGTGGGGTTTACCGCCATGATGAAATACGCGGCTAAACATTTCCCCGGCCTGTTCGAGGGCTATTCCATGACCCTGGTGGAAAGCCACCAAAAGGGCAAGGCCGACACCTCGGGCACGGCCAAGGCCATGGTGGAGTATTTCAACCGCATGGGCGTGGCCTTTGACGTGGAAGAGATCGAGAAGATCCGGGACCCGGAGGTGCAGAAAACCCGCCTGGGTGTGCCCGAGGAACACCTTTCCGGCCATGGATGGCACACCTACACCTTGCGGTCACCGGACAAGACCGTGCTTTTTTCCTTTACCCACAACGTGAACGGCCGCGAGGTGTACGCCAGGGGCACCGCCGAGGCGGTGCGCTTTTTGGCCGGCCGCGTGGCTCGGGGGGATGCGGCCAGGGTCTATTCCATGATCGACGTGCTTGAAAAAGCATAGCGCCCCACCCCTTGCCCAAAGGAGGACCATGAGGATCTTCGCGTGTTTTCTGACCCTTGTGCTCCCCGCCCTGTGCCTGGCGGAAACCTTTCCAGGCCCGGATTACAAGGAGACGCCCAACCCCTTTGCCAGCCCGTACGCCCTGGTGGGCGGGGAAATGTCCGTGTTCGTGGGCCAGAGCCCCAAGAGCTTGAACTACTACCTGGAGAATTCCACCCAGGCCAGCACGGTCTTTTCCCTGATGTACGAGACCCTTTTGGACATGGACCCCCTGACCCTGGATTACGAGCCCGGCCTGGCCTCCTCGTGGACCATCTCCGAGGACAGGCGCACCTTCACCTTCACCATCAACGAAAAGGCCAAGTGGTCCGACGGCAAGCCCATCACCGCCAGGGACGTGAAGTGGACCTTTGACACGGTCATGGACCCAAAGAACCTCACCGGCGTGCACAAGGTCTCCCTGGCTCGGTTCGACTCGCCCAAAATCCTTGACCAGCGCACCATCCAATTCACGGCCAAGGAAGTGCACTGGAAGAACCTCATGGCCCTCGGATTCATGCACATCCTCCCGGAGCACGCCTTTTCCGGCAAGGACTTCAACAAGATCAACTTCTCCTTCCCCGTGGTCTCCGGCCGGTACCGCATGGGCGAGCTGGCCGAGGGCATGTACCTGGACATGGTGCGGCGGGACGACTACTGGAACAAGGATTCGCCAAAGACCGAGGGCGTGGGCAACTTCTCCACCCTGAGGCTCAAGTTCTACGGGGAACGGGAAAACGCGTTCGAGGCGCTGAAAAAGGGGGAGATCGACCTGTTTCCCGTGTACACGGCGCGGCTGTGGGTAAAGGAGGCCATGGGAGGGAAGTTCTCCAGGAACTGGATCGTGCGGCAGAAGGTGCACAACCGCCATCCCGTGGGGTTCCAGGGCTTCGCCATGAACATGCGCAAGCCCCCGTTTGACGACATCCGAGTGCGCAAGGCCATGGCCCACCTGGTGGACCGGGAAAAGATGAACGCCACCCTCATGTACAACCAGTACTTCCTCCACCGCTCCTATTACGAAGACCTGTACACCCCGGAAAACCCCTGCGAAAACCCCCTGATCAAGTTCGACAAGGAAAAGGCCCGCAAGCTCCTTGCCGAGGCCGGGTACAGGGCGAACCCGGACACGGGTTTCCTGGAAAAGGACGGCAAGCCCCTGGAGTTCCGGTTCCTCACCCGGTCCGCGTCCACGGACAAGTTCCTGTCCATCTTCGCGGAGGACTTGAAGGACGTGGGCGTGCGCATGACCGTAGACCGCAAGGACTGGGCCGCGTGGGCCAAGGACATGGACGAGTACAACTTCGAGATGACCTGGGCCGCGTGGGGCGCGGGACTGTTCAAGGACCCGGAGGGCATGTGGCACTCGTCCGAGGCCGCGCGCCCCGGGGGCAGCAACATCACGGGATTCGCCAACGCCGGGGTGGACGAACTCATCGAAAGGCAGAAAACCATCTTCGACGTGCAAAAGCGCCACGACATCGTGCGGCAGATCGACCAGATCGTGTACCGGCAAGCACCCTACGTGCTTCTGTGGAACATCGACTACGTGCGGCTGTTGTTCTGGAACAAGTTCGGCGCGCCCAGGACCACCCTTTCCATGTACGGCCGGGAGGACGACGCCTACGCCCTGTGGTGGTACGACCCGGATTCCGCCGCGGACCTGGCCGACGCCATGGAGACCGGCGAGGCCCTGGCCCCCTGGCCCGAGGACGTGTTCTTCGACCAGGTCTTCGAACCGCCCAAGACCACCCTTCTGCAATAATCCATGGAGCGCACCTCTTACTTCATCCGCAGGCTGCTGCTAGTGGTGCCCACCTTCCTGGGCATCACCATCCTG
>JAFDHW010000420.1 GCA_019308705.1 Deltaproteobacteria bacterium | reverse complement strand
GCTCGCCCGATTTCCGCGCTGGCCGCGTTATCGGGGCTCGGCGTACCAAAGTACGCCTTCACCCCTCTAGCCTTGCCAGCACGGAAATCAGGCTTCGTGAATAATCCGGGCTAGATATATTCTGTTCAACGAAATTTTTCATGAATCATTCGGGATAGCAGGCAAAACTATCCGGGAACCCTTCCAAAGGGTCCCCCCGGCCTTTCCTGCCCCTTCACCGCGTACAGTACCCAGCGGTCACGGTCCCATTGCAGGGTTTTTATGTCTTTTGCGTGGGTGGAGAGAAGGGCGTCGATGGTTTGGGTGAGGTGGTAAAGGTCGCCGCCGTAGTCGTGGAAGGCCAGGGCTCCGCCCGGCGACAGGCGGCTCCAGGCCAGGGCGAAGTCGCTTTGCACGCTTTTGGGGTCGTGGTGGCCGTCCAGGAAGGCGAAGCACAGGGTTTTGGCGGGCAGGGTTGCAATGCGGGAGTCCTGGGCGATGACCCGGAGGTTTTGGCAGCCCGCGGTTTGCCGGTCGAACACCTGGCGCTGGGTCTTGCCGGGGAAGGCGGCCAGGGCCGAGGCGTAGAGCTGCTCCATGGCCAGACCGTGGATGTTTGTGGTGGTATCCAGGGAGGGGTCAAAGGCGTCGATGACCCACAGGGTCTTTTGGCTGTTCGTCTTTTCCAGCATGCGGCACAGCTTTCGGGTGCCGCCGCCCAGAAAGGCCCCGATCTCCAGCAGGTCCCCGGGCACATCCAGGATGCGGTTTGTCCGGATGAAGTCCACCAGGCCCTCGTAGCCCACCCAGTCCGTGGAGGCCAGGGGAAGCCCGATCGCCCCGGACGCCCTGCGGCCGGCCATGGCCGCGGAAAACAGGGCCTTGACCGCCGCCGGTGGCAGACGGCGGCGGAGCAGGGATTTGAGCCGGGTTGAGATCATCCTGGGGAATCTCGCGCCTTTTTTCCTACTCCACGGTCTTGAACTTGTCCTTGCCCGCGCCGCAGACGGGGCATTTTTCCGGGGCCTTGCGTTCGGCCACGTAGCCGCAGACCTGGCACACGTGGTAGGAGCGGACCACGTCCTTGATCACGTTGTAGATGGCGCGCTCGTAGAGCTTGGCGTGGTAGGACTCCGCGTCCCGGGCGTGGGAGAAGGTGACCGCCGCGGCGGTTTCGCCTTCCTCCTCGGCGTCCTGGATGAACTGCGGATAGGCGTTTTCGGAAACGTTCTTTTCGCTCTGGAACGAGTTTTCCAGATTGGTGTCCGTGTCCTTGACCACGAATTCCTTGGCCAGGTTCATGTGCCGGGTGGCGTGGACGCGTTCGGCCTCGGCGATGGCGCGGAACAGGAGGGCGACCTGGGGGATTCCTTCCTCCTCGGCCTTTTCCGCGTAGGCCAACAGCCGGAAATAGGCCTTGGCCTCGCCGGTGAAGGCCTCGTAGACGTTCTTCCTGGTTTTTTCTTTCATGAAATTTCCCCGTCTTCTTCACGTGACGGCCAGGGTTTTGGGGTCCACCTTCTTGAAAACCAATGGCGCGCGGCGGGCAAAGGCCAGGGCCGCCCTGGGCAGAAGGCCGGAGATGGGGGTGGTGATGTCGTCGCCGAACGCGCGCAGAAGCTCCTCGGGCATGTAGCGCAGCCTGATGCGCCGCACAAGGCTTTGGGGAGCCAGGGTGAGGTAGCAGCCCGGGCAGTTTAGGGCCACCTCCCGCACGCCCGCGTCCTTGACTTCCGCGAACCGCCTGGCCTGGGTCTTCAATGCGGACAGGAGGCTGAAGTCGCGGACCACGCCCGCCGCCCCGCAGGACAGGGCCTGGTTTCCGTGGTGGGCGAGCTCCACGAACTCGCCCCCGGCCGCGGCGTAGATCTGGCGCAGGGTGTCGGCGAAATCCTCCCCCAGCTCGCTCACGTAACAGGACTCGTGCACCGCGGCCTTGAAGGCCAGCGGGTGTTGGGGGGAAAGCTCCCCGGCCCGCACCTTTTCCAGGAGCCACTGGTACAGGGAGACGGTCTCAAAGGGAAACTGGATTCCCGCGGCCGTGGGGATGATTTTGGAGAGGTACGTCGTGCAGGACCCGCAGTAGCAGACCAGCCGCTCGCAATCGAGCCGGTTCAGGGCTCCGGCGAGCTTTTGGGTGTTGGCCAGGAAGGCCTCCCACTGGCCGGTGCGGTAGTGCAGCTCCCCGCAGCAGAGGTTTTTGGGGCTGAACTTGGGCAGGGAGGAAAGCACCCGGGAGTTTTCAAGGTCCCTGCAGAACATGCGGCCGATGCACCCGATCCAGAGCACCTCCCTGGAGGGTTCGGGCAATTGTCCCCATTTTTCCAGGATGGCCTTTTCCCCGGGCTTGAGCTGTGCGTAGAGGTCCTTGAAGAAGTTGGGCCCGGGCACGCCCAAAAGGAAATAGGGCAAAAGCGCGGGCAGGGCTTTTTGGCGATCCTTTTGCTCCGAGACCCGCTGGAGGATGAGTTCATAGGGCCGCAGGCCCTCGGGGCAGTAAGTGTTGCACTTCATGCACAGGGTGCAGGCGCGGGCGAGCTGCTTTGGCAGGCCGCCTTCCACAAGCTCTTTCACCGCCGCCCTGGCTTCGGCCTTGCCCAGGTTGAGCACCGGGCACCGGGAAAG
>JAFDHW010000419.1 GCA_019308705.1 Deltaproteobacteria bacterium | reverse complement strand
TCCCAAATCTCTTGAGGTAAGGAGGCGGGCTTCATGAAGAAACCCATAGCACCCAAGGAGAAAAAAGTCTAGCCCGATCTTTCCCTATGATATCAATATGTTGTGCCAATAGGAGCAAGAGGCACAAAATCCAGGGGTGCTACCCCTCTGAATGCTTACAATATTTTATTCGGTGAAATTTTTCATGAATAATTCGGGATAAGAATATCATTGTCAAGCAAGCCCTGCGGGGGGGGATCGGTCGGGGAAGCCGGGTGGCCGCCGATTCCCGGGGCGGCCGGGATGCGGACACACCCGCCGGCCCGGCCAAAGCATGAAAGGGCTACCAGCAAATCCCAGGGGAAAAGCATGGCCGGCAAAGCGGCCCGCATGGAGTGAAAAAGGTCCAAGAGCTTGACTTTCCTTGCTCTTTGGGCCTATAGGTGATAAAATATTTCGGCCTGTCAAAGAACCACCCGGGTACGCCTGCCGCAGCCTTGCCACATCCTTTTTGGAGAACGGCCCATGAATGCCTTCCGGAAAAGGCCCCACCTAGTTGTCGGCCTTTTGGTCTCTTTCCTGTTCCTGGGGTTCCACTACCTTGGTTTCGGGTTTCTGGATGCAGTGGACAAGAAGGTCTACGACCTGATGATGCACCTTCGGGCCAGCGGCGAGCCCAACGGCGACATCGTCCTGGTGGCCATCGACGACGACTCGGTGGAAAAGCTTGGCCGGTGGCCGTGGCCCCGCTCGCTGTTGGCCAGGGGCCTTGACAAGATCAGCGAGGGCAATCCCGGGGTGGTGGGTCTGTCCGTGATCCTCTCCGAGCCCGAGGTCTCCGACGGCCTGCGGGAGATCGACGCTCTGGCCGAGGAATACCGCAACATGCTCAGGCGCGGGGAGTCCCCGGGGGAAGCCCCCGAGGCCCCGGCCGGGCCGGCGGACGCACTGGCCGCGCTGGCTGACCCGGCTTCCGGCAACCAGGAGGGCGACGGCACCGCGGAAGGCAACGCAAACGCCACCGGCCACGGCAACGGCGACGGCAACGCGGAACGTGGCGGAGACGGCTCGGCGGCGGACCCCGTGGAGGAAACCGACCCCTTCCTGGCGCGCATCATAGAGGCCCGGTCCCGCCTGGACAACGACGCCGCCTTGGCCGACGCCCTTAAGCGGGCGGGCAACGTGGTCCTGCCCGTGTTCTTCAAGAGTTCCGGGGTGGCGGTTTCCTCGGGCGAGGCCTACACCCCCCTGCGGCGCTACGCCCTGGGCGCGTGGGACGGCGCGCCGCAGTCCTGGCACCCCCGCGCGGACCGCATCACCCGGCCCATCGACCCCTTCCTGGAAAACGCCGCGGGCCTGGGCCACATCAACCTGCTGTTCGACCCGGAAGACTCCACCTACCGCCGGGAATACCTCTACTACGAGTACAAGAGGCTGTACTTCCCTTCCTACACCGTGGCCCTGGCCGCCAGGTTCCTGGGCCAGGAAAGGGACCAGACCGGCGCGCGTCCGGGGATGGGCGTCTCCGTGGGGCCGCTTTTCATCCCCACGGACCCCTGGGGCGCCACGCCCATCGATTTCTGCGGGGCGGACTCCACCTTCAAAAGCTACTCGTTCTTCGACGTGGTAAACGACAAGATTCCGCCGTCGGTGTTCACGGACAAGGCGGTCATCGTCACCCCCACGGCCAAGGGCATCCAGAACCCCCTGGCCACGCCCATGGGCACTATGAACGTGGGCGAGTTCTCGGCCAACGCCCTGGCCACCTTCCTTTCGGGCAAGTCCATCACCGAGCCGTCCTTCAGCCTTTTGGCCCGGCTCGTGCTCATCCTGTTCGTGGGTCTGGCCGTCACCTTCATCCTGCCAAAGATCCGTGCCGCGGCGGCGGCCGGGTTTTTCGCGGTCCTCCTGGCGGCCCTGGCCGGCGCGTCGGCGTGGTTGTTCGTCTCCAAGGACACCTGGCTGTCCACCACCTATCCCATGGCCATGCTGGTCATCGGCTATATCGGCGTGGTGAGCGCCCAGTACTTTGTCACCGAAACCACCCGGGACAAGGCCGTGGGCGAAAGCGCGGAAACCAACCGCATGCTGGGGGTTTCCTTCCAGAGCCAGGGCATGCTGGACATGGCCTTTGACAAGTTCCGTCGGGTGCCCGTGGACGACGAGCTAAAGGACCTGCTCTACAGCCTGGGCCTGGACTACGAGCGCAAACGCCAGTTCAACAAGGCGGCCAACGTCTACGAGTACATCGAGAAGCATGACCCCAAGTTCAAGGACGTGGCCCAGCGCAAGACCAAGCTCATGCAGGCGTCGGACACCATGGTGTTCGGGACGGGCATCTTCGGGCCAACAGGCGGCGACGACGGGCTCATGAGCACGGGCACGGACACCAAGCCCACCCTGGGCCGCTACGAGATTCTGCGCCAACTGGGCAAGGGCGCCATGGGCGTGGTCTACCTGGGGCAGGATCCCCGCATCAACCGGACCACGGCCATCAAGACCGTCCGGTTCACCGACGAGTTCGAGGAAGAACAGGCCGCGGAAATGAAGGCCAAATTCTTCCGCGAGGCCGAGAGCGCGGGCACCCTTTCCCATCCCCACATCGTCACCATCTACGACGCCGGCGAGGAGCAGGACCTGGCCTA
>JAFDHW010000418.1 GCA_019308705.1 Deltaproteobacteria bacterium | reverse complement strand
CGATGCCCGCGGACCCCTTGGCCGACGCGGTGAGGTTCACGAACAACTCCGGGCAGGAGGTGCCGAAGGCCACCACGGTGAGCCCGATGGCCAGGTCTGAAATCTCGAACCGCCGGGCCAGGGCCGTTGCTCCGGCCACCAAAAGGTCCGCGCCCTTGATCAGGACGTAGAACCCCACCACCAAGATGGCGAAAGCGAGGATCATGGCAGGCCGGGCGCCTCGAATTCCTCGAGGTCCAACTTCTTCAGGGTTTTCCTCTTGGGCCGGCCGTTTTCGTCCCACCCGCGCAGGGAGTAGTAGGCAGGCAGCATGGCGGAAAGGTCCAGCGGGCCGGGGCCCTCGGGCAGCCGCTCTTTAAGGAACCGTTTGGGCAAGGTGTCCTTTTCCACGCCCTCCCGCAGGTTGAACAGCCTCTCTAAGGTATAGCCCCGGTTTCCGGCCTGGAGGAATTTGCCGAAGTCCATGGCCATGCCCGTGGCCTGGGCAATGGCCTTGGAGTGGGGCAAAAGGGGCAGGTTGAACTTCATGAGGGACGGCGGGAGCCTGAGCATGACCTCGATGGACGGCCAGGACAGGGTCAGGGCCTTGGAAACCACGGAGCTCGCCAGCTTGTGTTCGGGCAGCTTGAACACAAAAGGCGGCAGGAACGTCCAGGAGGTGAACAGGCAGTTTCCGCCCGCGGAGATGGCCGCCAGCAGGTTCTGGTCCAGGACCACCCACCCGGGCTTGGACCTGAAGTGCAAGGGGTCCATGGTCACCGGCCCGTTGACCTCGAAGTACACCACGTACCCGCCGTCCAGGTGGCATCCGCCGCGGTTGGCCGTGGCGTAGCCCAGGCCGTGCCCCACGCAGGAGCGCGGCTCGTAGGCCGGGAGCTCCAGGCCCTTGGCGTGGGCCGCAAAGTCCGCGCCGCCATATTTTTCCGCCAGAAACCGCACGCCCTCGGCCAGGTCCGCACCCGCGTCCCTGCGGTGGGCCATGTCCCGGAGGATTTCCAGCAGGCCCTCTGTTTTGCCGAACCGCACCCCCGCGTCCCACAGGCCCTTTTCGTATAGTTCCGCGGTAAAGCCCAGCACGTTGCCGCAGGAGATGGTGTCCATGCCCAGAAGGTCCATCTCCCGGTTTAGGCGGATGATGGCGGAAAGGTCGTCCACCTCCAGGTTGGAGCCCACCAGCCCGAGGACTTCAAATTCCGGGCCCTTGATCTTCTTGCCGTCCACCATCACCGTGCGGCCGCACTGGATGGGGCAGGTCACGCATCCCTGGCGGCCCACCAGGAGGGTCTCGGCCAGGGTCTGGCCGGAGATCGCATCGCCCCGGTCAAAGCTTCCCCGGGAGAAGTTCTTGGTGGGGAGGGTTGCTCCCGCGTTTACCGCGGGAAGGAACCCGGCCGTGCCGTATTTGGGCAGGAAGTCGCCTGTGGCGGGGTGTTTTTTCAGCATCTCCGCCCACTTCTTGATGGTCTTCCCGAATCCCTCGGGGTCGGCCAGGGAGGGCTTTTTCCCGCCACGGGCCACCATGCCCTTGAGGTTCTTGGACCCCATGACCGCGCCCAAGCCCGTGCGGCCGTGGCACCGCTCGCCGCTGGCCACGGAGGCGAACTTCACCAGGTTCTCGCCCGCCGGGCCTATGGCCAGGGTGCCGCCCTTGCCCATGGCCTCCTGGGCCGCCTCGGTGTCCATGCCCCACATGCGTCCGGCGTCTTTGATGCGCACCCGGCCGTCTTCCACCTCCAGGTACACGGGCTCTTTGGCGCGGCCCCGGATGACCAGACCGTCGAACCCCGCGCGCTTCATGCGCATGCCAAAGCTGCCGCCGGAGTTGGAGTGGCCGATCAAGTTGGTGGCCGGGCTCTTGGCGCTGATGTCGAACCGGGAGGACGAGGGCGCGCCCGTGCCGGTCAAGGGCGAGGTCATGACGATGAGCACGTTGTCCGGCGAAAGGGGGTCTGCGCCCGGCGCAAGCTCGCGGAACAGGATGGCGGTGGACAAGAACCGCCCGCCCAAAAACCGTTCCCGGTCGCGGTCCGAAACGTCGTAGTCCGAAACCTTGCCCGTCGTGAGGTTTACGTCTGCCATGCGGCCTGTGTAAGCGGAAAAACGGGTGGCCATCGGTGCTTCTCCTTGAAAAGGGGGGTGGCGCTGCGCCCGGGCGCCGGGCGGAGTCGGACCACCATACAAAAAGAAGCCGCCGCGGCACAACCCCCATGGCAAAAAGCGCGCTGTCAAGCCAAAGGGAAAACGTCATGTTTAAGCCAAAGGGAAAACGTCACCCCTCAGGCTTTCGGGTCGCCGGTTGGCCGAGGGGAGAAGCTGCCGGCTCTTGCCTTCATAGAAGACGGTGTTGTCTTTTTGGACCGTACGTTTGAGCCTTTGCGGCTGGCGCACGCTGATGCCGAGGGAAGCGGCCGCCTGGGCGTTTTGGAGCCCGCCTTCCATGGCGGCTTTCACAGTTTCATGGCGGATTACCTGAGCGATGGTCAACATCCCCTCCGAACACATGGCTGGAACCTCCCTCCAAAAACCCGGATTATTCATGAGCAATTTTGCCCGAGATCGAATTTTTCGTTAGTTTCAATCCGTTGGAGCTGTTTTTTGGTCTTGCGCCAAAGACGGTCTGATTAT
>JAFDHW010000417.1 GCA_019308705.1 Deltaproteobacteria bacterium | reverse complement strand
AATTTTGCCCGAATGGCAGAATTCCTCCAATAATCAGACTGCCTTTGGCGCAAGACCCGAAAAACAGCTCCAACGGATTGAAAATAACGAAAAATTCGATCTCGGGCAAAATTGCTCATGAATAATCCGGGCTAAGAGCGCTCATTTCCGCGAACCATCTTTGCCGCGCCGCTATCCGCGTCGCTGCCGCCGGCCGGCACGCAAAGCCCCTACGAAAACTCCTCCCCTGACCCTGCCGCGAAAAACCCGCTCTTTGGGCGGCAGGGGTTGCTACGGCAAACGGATCACGCTATCAGAAAAGTGCTGATGCTTTCCTTATCGTTTCGCAAAGAGGGGAGACCATGAAAAAGACCCTGGCAACCCTGGCGGCCGCCGCCGTCCTGCTGGCGTCGGCGGGCTGCAGCCCGGAGAACAAGAAAAACGTGAACCAGGCCTGGAAGCATTTTGAACGGGACATGAAAAAGGCCGCCCACGAGGTGCGGAAGGACGTGAACGAGGCCTGGAGAAAGGCCGCCCAGGAAGGGAAAAAGGCGGAAAAGACCGAGGCCAAGGCCGAGAAGAAAGAGGACAAGGACGAGGATTGAAACCCTGCGGCCCGGCCCACGGCCGGCCGCACCCAGAGGGGGGAATGCATCCATGGCGTTCAAGGACAAGGTGGCGGTGGTCACCGGGGGAGGCTCGGGCATCGGCCGGGCGTTGTGCGAGAAACTGGCGGCCGCCGGGGCCAAGGTCCTGGTCTCGGACATCGACGAATACCAGGCCAAGGCGGTGGCCTCGGCCATCACCTCCATGGGCGGAAAGGCCCTGGCCCACAAGACCGACGTGACCAAATCCCCCCAGGTCAGGGAACTGGTCCAGAAGGCCCTGGATACCCACGGCCGCCTGGACTACATGTTCAACAACGCGGGCGTGGGCGTGGGCGGCGAGGCCCGCGACCTGACCCTCAAGGACTGGAAAAGGGTCCTGGACGTGAACCTGTGGGGGGTGATCCACGGGGTGGACGCAGCCTACCCGGTGATGATCCGCCAGGGCCACGGCCACATCGTGAACACCGCCTCCGTGGCCGGGCTGGTGGCCGCCCCGGGGCTGTTGCCCTACACCACCAGCAAGTTCGCCGTGGTGGGGCTTTCCCGGGCGCTGCGCATAGAAGGCCGCGCCCTGGGGGTGAAGGTGTCCGCCGCGTGCCCGGGCTTCGTGGACACGGGCATCTTTTACTCCTTTTCCCTGCCCGGCATGGACATAGACGAGCTTCTGGACAAGCTGCCCATGCGCATGCCTTCCCCGGAAAAGGCCGCGGACCACATCCTGGCCGGCGTGAAGAAAAACAGGGAGATCATCTTCGCCACCAGCCACGCCAAGCCCTTGTACTGGTTCTCCCAGAAAACCCCCCGGGCCTTTAGGCTGGCGGCCGAGGCGGGCCTGTACAGCTTCCGCAGAATGCGGCAGGCCAAGGCGGGATAGATGGACAAGGGCGCGTCCAGGTTTTTGAGCACCCGGGAAGTGGCCGACTACCTGGGGGTGAACGAGAAGATGGTCTACACCCTGGTGTCGGAAAAGGGCCTGCCCGCCACCAAGGTGACGGGCAAGTGGCGCTTTCCCCTGGACCTGGTGGAAAAGTGGCTCAAAAGCCACGTGAAAAACCTGCCCGCGCCCGAACGCGCCGCGTTCCCGGAAGGGCTTTTGGTCTTTGCCGGAAGCCACGACATCCTGCTGGAACGAACCCTGGACCTCTTTGGCCGCCGGAACCCGGACATGCTGGCCGTGGCGGGCAACGTGGGCAGCATGGGCGGCATCCGGGCGCTTTCCGCAGGCCTGTGCCAGGTGGCCGCAAGCCACCTGGTTCAGGAGGATGAAAAGGACTACAATTTCGCCTACCTGGCCGAGGAAATGCCCGGCCTGTCACCGGCGGTGGTCAACTTCTGCCGCCGGGAACAGGGCCTGGTGGTGGCGAAAGGAAACCCGCTCAAGCTGGAAAAGATCGCGGACCTAGCCCCCTCGGGCGCCCGCCTGGCTAACCGGCCGCCGGGCACCGGCACCCGCCTGCACCTGGACCGGGAACTGCAAAAGGCCGGCATCGACCCCCCGTCCATACCCGGCTACGAAAGCGCCTTCCGCGGCCACATGGACGCCGCCCTGGAAGTCCTCTCCGGACGGGCGGACGCCGCCTGCGCCATCCGCCCGGCGGCCCACCTGCTGAACCTGGACTTCATCCCCCTGACCTGGGAACGCTTCGACCTCGTCACCCTGCGGGACCTGTTCTTCCACCGCCCCTTCCAGCAATTCCTGAGCCTGCTCAAGACCGAAGCCTTCACCCGGACGGCGAGCACCCTCCCCGGCTACGACCTGTCCGCCACCGGAGACATGGTGTTCCCGGAACAAAGGTAGGGAAAAACCTTTTCTGCCCGATCTTCTACAAAGGCTCGTTTAGCCCGGATTATTCATGAGCAATTTTGCCCGAGATCGAATTTTTCTTTATTTTCAATCCGTTGGAGCTGTTTTTTTGGGTCTTGTGCCAAAGACGGTCTGATTATTGGAGGAATTCTGCCATTCGGGCAAAATTCCTCCCCCTTCGGGCTCGCCCGATTTCCGCGCTGGCCGCGTTATCGGGGCTCGGCGTACCAAAGT
>JAFDHW010000416.1 GCA_019308705.1 Deltaproteobacteria bacterium | reverse complement strand
GGCCTTTGCGGACCACCTGGCCGCAATGGAAGATCCGGCCTGGGATGCGCTGGCCAAAAACTTTTGCGCTTTTTTGGGGTCGTGCCTGCCGGAGGGACTGGAGCACAGGAACCGGTTCGCCCGGCGGCTTGCCGCCCTTGTCCGTGACAGGATCATCGGCCTGTGGCTTAAAACCCCCGAACTGGAGGACCGTTTCCGGCTGGAGACATTGGGAAGTTTCGGCCTGGCCCTGGCAAGGCAACTGTGCCGCAGGGACGCGCCGGTGCCGCGGGTCCACGAGGAAGAGTCCCCTGGTTGGGAAAATTTTATGGACGCGGGGCTGGCCCTGCCGGAAACAGGCGCATCCCAGGGCTTGAACGTCTTTTGCTGGGGCGGGTCCCAGGTTTCTTTGGCCGGGCTCTGCGTGCTCCATTTTCTACACAGCCATCGCCAGGGCACCCGGCCCCTGGCCTCTGTCGCAACCCTGCTCAAGACGCTGGGGCACTCGCCGGTCGCGGCCGCCTCCGTGTGCATGGTCCTGGCCCGGGGGAGCCGCCCCCTGGCCGCGTTCACCGGGTCTCCTTCCCATGGCGGCGGCCTGCTGTCCCTCACCTCCCACGGAGCGCGCTTTTTCGTCCAAAAGCTGGCGACCCCCCAGTACCTTGGCCGGGCGTTTGAAGAAATCCCCGAGGTCAGGAGCTTTGCGCGGCAACGGCTCGGTGTCCGCCCGGGCCGCGGCCGCGGGCATTGGGGCACATGGCTGGTGGCCGGTTTTTCCCTGGGCCTGGACCAGGAAAAGGCGCGTTTAGCCCAGGCAAGGGAGCAGGCCTGCATCGAGGCGGCGCAAATGGGCTGGCCCGTGTCCGAGCTGTTTTTGCGGGTGTACGCCCAGGGCCTGGGCCACGTGGGGAAGTCCTGCCGGAAAGAGCCCCGCTCAAGCCCGGCCAGGAAGCTTCTTCAGAAATGGAAAACCATGCACCAGGAGGCGAAGAGGCGATTGGGCCAAAAGGACGAGGCGAACCCTCAACCAGATCGCGGGGAAAGCCCCGGGCTGATCCGCCTTTTTCCCCAGGCCGACGAATGCTGAAGGGATCAGCCCAGCATGGTTTTGATGAATTGCTCTTCAAAAGCCCGGGCTTTTTCGTAGCAGTAGAATTTTCTCTCCAGCCGATTGAACCGCGCTGTATGGACCTGCCTGCGCAAGCCAGGCCCCTGCCTTGCCGGGGCCACGGCGTGGAGCAGTTCGTGGTAGATGACGTATTCCACGAAATAAGATGGAACCCGGGGATGGTCCAGGTCCGGGTGGATTTTCACGGTGTTGTCCGGGGAGAAGCTCCCGAACCGGATGGACCGCCGGGCCCGGCGTGTGCTCCGCCGGATCCCCCACCCGATGCGCACGTCCGGCACGTCAAGCCGGTGCATTTGCACCACCCTTTCGAGGAGCGCGCATAGGTCATGATGCCTGCCCTTGCCCTCCACCGGCCGGGTGGCGGCCTCCCCGGCCAGCCGACGGAACATTTCCTGGTTCTCCCGCAAAAATCCGTCAATGGTCCGGCTGCTTTTTTCATCCTGGTTTTGAACATAGGAAGCCACGGCCCGGGCAAGGACATCTCCTCCCGCCCGGAACCCGTGCTGGATACGCAGTTCCCGCACTCCGCCGGCCAGCTTGCGGACGGAAAGCATGGTGCTCCTGTTCCAGGTGAACCGCACCCGCAAGGGAAAGGTCACCTGCTCCTGCAGCCGGCTTGCGAACTGGACTTCCGGCATCCATTCACCGTGTCCCGCATGGTCAACTTTGTTGCAAATGAATTTCTGCATTATTTTTTCAGTTATGCTGTTTATCTTTTTCCATGGCGGAATCCCCGCCAATGGGCCAAGGTTTTCCAGGGCAGTTTTTGAAGGAACGGGTTGGCGGACACCGGGGACCGTATTTCGCTGGAAGAAGAAACAGCAAGCGAAGAATTCCGGCCTGGCAAGATGATTTTTTTGGGCCAAAGTCCTGGTACTTTACTTGCTTGATGTGACATTGTGAACCAAATCATTGCATTTATGTTTTTTTTAGCATAGCAGTGCTTGCTATCATCACTGGAAATCATTATCATGTAACCGCGAAATCCCGAGAAAACCCATGGAAGACCTCATCATCAAAAAGTACGGGGAATGGAGTTTCCTCCTGGAAGGAAGGGGAGACCAGATGCTCGTCTGGCCCTATTTCCGCAGCCAACCCTTCGCCCTGGACGGGGGGGCTGCCCAGGAAGGACCCAAGCGTATCCAATTTCGGAAGTCGTTCCCTTACCCGGCCAACTACTGGGACCGATCGAGGAAGGTCCTTTCCTGGTGCAAGCAGTTTGCGGCTTCGGAGGAGTTTCGCAAGAAAGAGCTGGCGGCTTTCCAAAAGAGCCTCGACGAAGGCCGTGATCTCGAGTGAACCCCTCCGTCCCCTTCGCTCCGCCGCCTGAGCGGCGAAAAACCTGACCATGCCCATGTCTTGTTGAAAACTCAGTCCCCCCCCTCTTTTTTTGACCCGTAGAACCTGCCTTTTCCCGAAAACACGAAAACCCTTATGGCGTGACCCGTCAAAACGCCGCTCCAGATGATCAGCGGCCACTGGAACCAGGGCTGGTGGGGCGTGGCCGCGAGGTTGGCGA
>JAFDHW010000415.1 GCA_019308705.1 Deltaproteobacteria bacterium | reverse complement strand
TGTTGCAGGCCCTTTTCCTCATCCGGCCGGCCAAGGTGGCGTTCAAGGATTTCATGGACCCTTCGGTCATGTTCATCTTCGCCTCCATCGTCATCGGCATGGTGTTCACCAAGACCGGACTCACCCGGCGGCTGGCCTACAAGATGCTCACCATCGTGGGCGAACGGACGTCCATGATCTACCTGGGCTGCTTCGTGGTCACCGCGGCCCTTTCCCACATCATGGCCCACACCGCGGTGGCGGCCACCATCTACCCCCTGCTATTGGCCATCTACGCCATGTACGGCGAAGGGGACAAGGTCACCCGGTTCGGCAAGGGGCTTTTCATCGGCATGGCCTACGTGGCGGGGGCCGGGTCCATCGTCACCCTTCTGGGCGCGGCCCGGGGCGCGGTGGCCATCGGGTTTTTCAACGACATCGTGGGCAAGAACGTAAGCTTCTTCCAGCTCACCTATTACATGTGGCCCATCGGCTGGCTCATGACCTTCCTGTTGTGGGGGTTTTTCATGGTCTTTTTCAAACCGGAAAAAAAGACCATCCCCGGCCTGCGGGAGCGGGCCAAGAAGCTTTCTTCCGAAATGGGCCCCCTGACGGGCAAGGAGATCACCGCCGCGGTCATCATCTTCGGGGCCATCCTGGCCATGAGCCTTCGCTCCTTCATCCCGGCGTTGAAGCCCGTGGACAAGACCGCCATCATCCTGATCTCCACCATCCTGTTCTTCGTGCTGAACATCCTGGACCTGGAGGACCTGGAGCAGATCCCCTGGAACATCATCCTGTTGTTCGCCGGGGCCATGAGCATCGGCTTCTGCCTGTGGGAAACCGGCGCCGCCAAGTGGCTGGCCGTCAACTGGCTCACCATGTTCCAGACCGCGCCCAAGATGGTGTTCATCCTGGGCATCGCCTTCTTCGTCATGATGATGACCAACTTCATCATGAACGTGGCGGCCATCGCCATTTCCCTGCCCGTGGCCCTGGTCATCGCGCCGTACCTCTCGGTGGCCCCGGACGTGATCCTGTTCGCGTCGCTGGTGGCCGCGGGCATGCCCTTCCTGCTCCTGGTGGGCGCGGC
Source organism: Deltaproteobacteria bacterium (assembly GCA_019308705.1). Lineage (GTDB taxonomy): Bacteria > Desulfobacterota > Desulfobacteria > Desulfobacterales > Desulfatibacillaceae > JAHJUF01. The sequence goes on along the minus strand of JAFDHW010000415.1, from coordinate 3,654 downwards.
GCCCAACGCCATCGCCTACGATTCCGGCCAATTCACGACCGGGGAATTCTTCCTCTACGGCATCCCGGCCTCCATCATGCTCATGGTGGTCATCGGCCTGGCCGTGTGGATCATCTGGCCCCTTTTGGGCATGCCCATCTTCCTGCCGAGTTGAACGAAAAACCCGGGCGATCCGGAAAACACCAACGCCCCGGCCTTTCGGCCGGGGCGTTTTGTCCAGGCCCCTGATTGCCGCGCGCGGGCTTTTCGGGTATATTTTCAACCGGTTCCCCTTTCATCCGCCGCATCGGGCGCGGGGACGTTTCCTGCTTCCCCCCAGGGCCATGAAAAAGCACCTCGACAACGCAGCCGCCCTCGCCCTGCTCGCGGGCGTCCTCTTCCTGGCGGCCCGGTGCGGCTACGGAGCCTTCACCACCAATATCTACATCCCCGACGAAACGGACATCATCCAGCCCGCCCTCGGGGGCTCTCCGTACCCCCTGTCCAAGTACCCTCCGTTTCCCTTCATGGTGTATGGCGCGGTGCTGGGCCTGTTCCCGGACGCCTACCCGCTCCTGGTGGCCAGGGCGCTCAATTTCGGCCTGCTGCTGGTCAACCTCGGCCTGTTTTTCCTCTTGTGCAGGAGGTTTTTGGACAAAAAATGGTCCCTGTTCGCCCTCTTTGCCTTTTTGGGCATGCCGGTGGTCTATTATTCCGGGATCATCGTAAAAACGGAAGGGCTGTTGTTGCTGGAACTCCTGGTGCTTATGCTCTGCCTTGAAAGGATCCACCGCCTCGGAGACAAACCATGGGTCCATGCCTGTTGCGGTGTGGTTTGTGCTTTGGCCGTCACCACCAAATACATGGTCTTTCTTCCCATGCTATATGCCGGTTTCACCTTGCATGCTTACCGGCATGCGTCGCAACTGAAAAACAAGGCGGTAAATTGGGCGTATTTCTGCCTGGGCTTTTTGCCGGTCCTGTTCATGACCTGGCCGAACTTCCAGAATTATCTGATCAACTGGAGGGATTATACCGCTTCCGACTTATACCGCTTCCGACAATTATTTCTTGGATGCCCCGTCTCCCTTGAGAGCGGCCGATGCCTTCCCTTTCGGGAAATACAGCTACGCCCTGTTGATCATGATGCCCTATTCCTTGGGACTGGTCACGTACTGGATGTTTGCCGCTTCGCTGGCATCCATTCGGAAAATGAAACCGTATTTCCTGGTTTTTCCAATATGCATGGCGATCTTTTATCTATTTGTGGCGAATATGACCATGATGCGGGTGCCAAGCATGTTTACACCGTTCGCGCCGATTGTCGCCTTGATGTCTTCCGTTTTTATCGCGCATTTCATTGATAACTACGGGGGTCATCTGAAATACGCCTTTTATGGGGTTGCCTTTTCGACGCTCGCCATGGTGCCGGTCCAAGCCTCCGCGCTCCATGATTTCGTGGCGCCCCTTGTCGACCTGCCGGCCAAATTCCAGATAGAAGCGGAGCAGGAAATCGATTACGTGGCCCTGGTGAACAACAGCGCCACCAAGTATTACGGACTGGACCCCAGGGACCCGGCCGGAGATTTCCTGGAAAGACGACCGGAGGTGGCCTTGGTGGTGGACAGCTATTTTTACAATTTCTGCAAGTACGAAAACCGCCCCGTGTATAAAAAACAGTGCCGTTTCTTCCATGACCTCCTGAACGGAGAACTCGGGTACCGCCTCGTCTACCGGGAGGATTACACGAACCCGGTCAGGCACCTGTTTCCGGACAAGGAACTTTCCCCCACCTTTTACCTCCTGGTCCGGGAGGGCGAGCACAGGAATCAAGGGCGGTCCAGCCGCCGCATCTCCGAAAATTCCACCCCCACCCGGTCCCCCGCCAGGATGCCCGCTTCCCGGTAGGCGGCCAGGTCCATGGCCGCGTGCACGGGCACGCCCGCGTCCACCAGAAGGCGCACCCCGCCGTTTTCCAGGCCCACTTCCTTCACCACGCCCGCCAGGCGGCCTTTGGGCTCCTTGTGCAGAACCACCCCGGCCGGGTCCACGGCCACCCGGGCCGGCCCGGGGGGAAGCGTTGGCGCGGGCAGGCGCGCCCCGGAGAGGGTGACCAAAACGCTTTGGCCGGTTGCCGGGTCCGGCTCCACGGTCCCGGTATAGAGGTTTTCGTACCGGGATGACACCAGCCGGCCCTCGTGCAGGCGCAGGGTGCGGGCGGCCAGGCTCCTGGCCCAGGAGGCGTCGTGGGAGGAAAAGATCACGGTGACGCCCTGTTCGCGGTTCACCGTCAAAAGCAGCCGCGCCACCGCGTCGCGGGCCTCGGCGTCCACCCCGGAGGTGGGCTCGTCGCACAGCATGACGCGGGGGGAAAGGGCAACGGCCCTGGCGATGGCCACCCGCTGGGTTTCGCCGCCGGAAAGCCCCCCGGCCCGGGCCCGGGCAAAGGCCTCCATCCCCACCAGTTCCAGGGAGCGCGAAACGATGCGCTTCCTCTCGGCCCGGGGCACCTTCCGCACCTTCAGGCCGAACTCCAGGTTTTTTTGCACGGTGCCGGAAAACATGACCGGGTGCTGGTGGATGAGCACCGCCTGGCGGCGCAGGGCCCCAAGGCCGCCGCCGGGAAAAACCCTCCTCCCGGAAAAGGAAAGCCCGCCCCTTGTGGGAAAGTCCAAGAAGGCCAGGATGTTCAAAAGCGTGGTCTTGCCCGCGCCGTTGGGCCCCACCACCCCCACCATCTCCCCCGGCTCCACGCGCAGGGAGTCCACGGACAAAACGGTGCGTCCGCCGCGGGTGCGCACAAGGTTCGTAAGCTCGTACAGGGCGGGTGCGTCCGGGCTCATGCGCGCACCTTTCCCTGGGCCAGCTGCATGAGCAGGTTCACGCCAAAGGACAGGGCCAGAAGCACCATCCCCAGGGCCACGGCCAGGGAGAAGCGGCCCTTGTCGTACTCCAGGGCCATGGCCGTGGTCATGACCCGGGTGAATCCCCGCACGTTGCCCCCCAGCATCATGGCCACGCCCACCTCGGCGATGACCCGGCCGAACACCGCGGCCACGGCCCCGGCCAGGGCGAACCGGGCCTCCCAGGCCACGGCCGCCGCCGCCCGCACCGGCCCCGCCCCCAGGGTGAGCGCCGTCTGCCGGAACCGGGGGTCTATGCGGGAAACCGCAGCCAACGAAAGCGCCGCGGCCAGGGGCAGCACCAGGATGGTCTGGCCGATGACGATGGCCTCGGGGGTGTAGAGGAGGTCCAGTCCGCCCAGAAGCCCGCGGCGGGAAAGGAACGCGTAGACGAACAGCCCCACCACCACCGTGGGCAGTGCCAGAAGCGTGTTCAGCACCGTGATGACGAACCGCTTGCCGGAAAATTTGCCAAAGGCCACCACAAGCCCCAGGGGGATGCCCAGAACCGATCCTAAAAACGTGGACGCGCCGCACACCGCCAGCGTGGTCCTTATGATCTGCAAAAGCTCCGGGTCCCCGTCCGCGATGAGGCGCGCCGCGGAAACCAGGCTGTCGTAGAGAAATCCCATGGGTCCCCTGCGCGGGTTTTTGCCGCCTATCCCGGATTATTCACGAGTTCGATTCGCGCGAGAGCAAGGAAGGAGGAGGGAAGCTGTACTTTTGTACCGCGACCCCCTCCTGACGCAGCTATCGCGTGAATCGGGCTCGC
>JAFDHW010000414.1 GCA_019308705.1 Deltaproteobacteria bacterium | reverse complement strand
AGAGGGGTGAAGGCGTACTTTGGTACGCCGAGCCCCGATAACGCGGCCAGCGCGGAAATCGGGCGAGCCCGAAGGGTGAACAATGTTGCCCGAATGGCAGAATTCCTCCAATAATCAGGCCGTCTTTGGCGCAAGACCCGAAAAACAGCTCCAACGGATTGAAACGAACGAAAAATTCGATCTCGGGCAAAATTGCTCATGAATAATCCGGGTTAAAAAAAGGCTATAAAAGCCTTCAGGGGGCGGGAGGATGGGCTGTCCCGCAATGCCTGGGAATCCCACCCTTCCCATCGTCCCGCCCCCTTTCCGTCACGTGCTTCGCCGCGCAAGCGGCCTTGTTCCACTGAACCGGGAGGTTTTTCATGCCCAAGGTGCTGCTCACCAACTCTATGGGTCCCTATCAGAAAGGCTGGGGCGAGGACATGGCCGACCTGTTCGGCGCACGGCTTTCCCGGGGCCAGGGGCCGTTCTCCCTGCGGGCCCGGTTTCCCACCCTGGCGCTGCACCTGATCGCCGAAAATCTGAAGGCCCCCGCCACCGTGCTGGAGTGCCCCACGGAACGGGTTCTCAAAAGCGAGCTTGCCAAGGGCTACGACTACGTGGGCATCCAGGTGGTCACCGTGCACATCCCCAAGATCGCCCGCATGGTGCGCTTGATCCGCGATGTGGCGCCGGACGTGAAGATCGTCCTGGGCGGCTACGGGGTCATGCACCTGGACTACCCCCCGCCTCACGACCCCGAGGGTGCGGCCCCCTACCTCCTTTCCCAGGCGGACCACGTGTGCCGGGAGGAGGGGGTGGGCTTTTTCCGCAAACTGCTGGGCGAGGATCCGAACGCTCCCATCACCCAGAACCACCTGCCCTTTGCCTGGTCCCACATCAAGGACATGGGCCACCTTTCCCGGTTTCCCGTGTCCAGCACCCTGGTTTCGTTGGGCTGTCCCAATGGGTGCGAGTTCTGCAACACCAGCGCATTCTTCCGGCGGCAGAAGATCCGGGTGGCCACGCCCGAGGACGTGCTGGCCTCCATCAAAAGCGCTCTGGCCCGCGCCCCCGGGGGCGGCCCGCCGCTGTTTCACATGATCTGGGACGAGGATTTCCTGGAAGACCGCCGTTTCGTGCTCAAGCTGGGGGACCTGCTTTGGCAGGAGGGCCTTTTGGGCAAGGTTTTCCTGGGGTGTTTCGCCAGCATGAGCACCCTTTCCAGGTTCACGCCCCGGGAGCTCGTCGCCTGCGGCGTCACAAGCTTGTGGGTGGGGGTGGAATCCAAGTTCGACGAGGCGGTGACCGGCGTGCATCGGTTCTCCAAGCGCCTGGGAAACGACATTCCCGAAACCTTCCGCCAGCTCCACGACCACGGCATCAACTTGATCGCCTCCTGCATCGTGGGCCTGGATTTCCACACCCCCCAGAATATCCTGGAGGACCTGGAGTTCTTCGTGAGCTTGAAGCCGGACATGTACCAGGTGGCGCCCCTGTCCCCCTGCCCGGGCACCGCGCTGTACGACCGCATGTGCGAGGAGGGACGCATCTACCCGCATTACTCCTTTGAGCACATCCACATCTGGAGCGACGGAAACTACCGCCACCCCAACCTGGCCGACGGCGAGATGCAGCGGTGGTTCGACGTGGTCCACGACAAGCTGTACAAGGAAAACGGCCCCACCACCCTCAGCATCCTGGACACGACCCTGAAGGGTTACGAGAACCTGGTCCACGACCGCGATCCCCGGCTGCAGGCCGTGGCCCAGGGGCATTACCGCCAGGCGCGCGCCACGGGCGTCCTTTTGCCCCGCATCGAAAAGTATGCCCCTTCGGCCGCGGTTTCCGCCCGCGCCCGCGACGTGGCCGAGCGATGGGACCGGTTCATCGGCCCCGCCCGGGGGGAGGCCCTTCTGGCCCGGGCCGTGTTCGGCCACACGTTCGACAGGAAGGTGGAACGGGAAAAGGCCCTGGACACCAGCAGCGAGTTCTCCGAGGAACCGGGCTTCACCCTCACCGAGTACAAAGCCGGCAGGCCCGTCTTCGTGCGCCGGGAGCGCCCCGTGCGCTACGCGCTCACCCACACGGGCATCTTCATCAGCCGCTTCATTGGCTCGAAGGAGCCGGAGCCCTCCATCCGCCTGGCGGACATCGACGCCTTTGACGTGGAGTTTAAGAAGGTGAAGGTCGAGGGCCTTACCATGAACTACGTGGACGAGGGCCAAGGCCCGCTTTTGCTCATGCTCCACGGAAACCCCACCTGGTCCTACCTCTACCGCCACATGATCGCGCAGCTTTCAGACGACTTCCGGTGCGTGGCCCCGGACCTCATCGGTTACGGGCTTTCGGACAAGCCGGCGGACGCGGACTACTCCATGGAAGCCCACGCCCGCCGCCTCGGCTTGTTCATCGACAAGCTGGACTTGTCCGACATCACCCTGGTGTGCCAGGACTGGGGCGGGGTCATCGGGCTCGCCCACGCCTCGGCCAACAAGGAGCGCTTCTCCGGCCTGGTGCCCATGAACACCGCCGGGTTCGTGCCAATGCTTCCCGCAGGGCTTTTGGCCCTGAAGGGGGCATGGGCCTTCCCCTATCTGTGGATGTACAAGACCCCCATCCTGGGCAAACGCATGGCCATGGACTGGAACCTCTTTT
>JAFDHW010000020.1 GCA_019308705.1 Deltaproteobacteria bacterium | reverse complement strand
GCGAGCCCGATTCACGCGATAGCTGCGTCAGGAGGCGGTCGCGGTACAAAAGTACAGCTTCCCTCCTCCTTCCTTACTCTCGCGCGAATCGAACTCGTGAATAATCCGGGCTAGAACTGCGCGCCCACCAGCACGCCGAACTGGAAGCCGCCGGCGTTGGAGTCGATGCCCAGGCCCACCACTTCGGCGTTGGCCCAGGACCATTTGCCGGCAAGGCCCAGGTTGAAGCCGGGGGCGGGGTGGAGGAGAAGGCCGCCGCCCAGGTAGAAGCCGGGGACGGTTTCCTCGCTCGTGCGCACCATGGTGTTCCAGGATTTTTTCTGGTCCAGGTACATCAGGGCCAGGCCGCCGCCGATGTAGGGCTCGATGGCCCGGGACCAGGGGAAGTATTTGCGCACGCCCAGGTGCAGGGTGGCGGCGTCCAACTCGAACTTCTGCAGGTTCACGGCCTTGGCCGGGTCCGGCTCCACGCGCTCTTCCTCCGAGGCCCAGTAGGCGGCCAGGGCGATGCGCACGGGCCAGTCGCGGCGGCCGAAGTCCGTGTCTATGCCGAACTCCAAAAGGTCGTCCGCGGGTTCCCAGTCTTTGGATTCCAGCAGCCGGTTGCCCACGTGGGCGTTTACGTTGGCGATCCAGTGTTCGCCGGCGGCCGCGGCCGCGGCGGCCAGGACAAGGGCCGTGGTCAATACAACGATCGTCGTTCGCATGGGACCTCCGCGGAGAATGTCAGCATAAGGGATTGCCTCTGATTGTCTAATGAAACGGCCGCGAATAATCAAGGCCGGGGCCGAGGCCCGCTTCCTCCTGGATGTCCTGGCCGGGGGCGCGCCGGACCCCGGGAAGGTGGACGACGACGCCCTGGCCGCCCTGGCCGGGGAGGAGGGACTTTCCGGGTTCCTGTGGGAGCGGCTTTCCCGGGCGGGCCGCACGCCGCCCGAAGGGTTGAAGCGCCGGTACCTGGCCGCAGCCGCGAAAAACACCCTGGCCCGCGAGGCCCTGGCGAACCTGGACCGCGCCCTGGAAGGCACGGGCCTTTCCGTGATGGTGCACAAGGGCGCGTCCCTGGCGTTTTCGGTGTATCCGGACCCCGGCCAGCGGCCCATGGAGGACGTGGACCTGCTGGTGCGCGAGGAGCAGAGGCCCGCCCTGGCGGAGGTGTTGGAGGGGCTGGGCTACGGCGCGCAACCGCGGGCTCCCCACCTGTTCTTCGGCCCGGCGGCGCGCGTGGATTTGCACACTCACCTGCTGGCCGTGGAGCGGGTGCCCGCCCGGGCCCGGCTGGTTCCCGCGGGCATGGCCCCGGTGTGGGAGGCCGCCGCGCCCCTGGAGGGGTTCATAAACCTTCTGACCCCCTGCCCGGAGGACGGGCTTTTGTTCCTTTCCCTGCACGGGCTGAAGCATTCCTTCTCCCGGCTCGTGTGGCTTTTGGACCTTGACCTGCTCCTGGAACAGGGCGGGAAGGCCCTGTGCCGATCCGCGGCGCGGCGGGCATGGGAGATGGGCCAGCCCCGGCCCCTGGCGCTTTCCGGCTGGCTGGTCCAGGAGGTGTTCGGCCGGGACCTGTCCGCCCTGCTTGAGGGCCTGCCCGGGCTTCGGCCCCACGAGAAGGCCATCCTGGGCCTGCGCGCCCGGGGCGAATCCATGGACAGGCTGGGGGAGGTGCTTTTGGCCGGGTGCATCCCGGGCTGGCGGGGCAGGGCGGCGTTTTTCCGGGACGTGGCCTTTCCCGCCGCGGACCCGGGGCCCGCCGGGGAGCGCGGGGCCCGGGGCAGGCTGCTCAGGCTGGCTTCTGCGGGCAGGATGGCCGCTTCCGGGGCGGCCCGGCTGTTGCGCGCCCTGGCCGGGGGCAAGAGATAAGCCCCGCGGCGGCCCTTTGCACGGGCCACCACCAGGGCCGGGGCAGGACGGTTTCCACCACCCCCCATACCTGCCCCAACGGTACGGGCAGGTCCGGGTGGACGGCGGCGTCGCCCCGGGTGCGCAGGACCGTGCCGCCGGGTTTCCTTTCCACGGCTTCCACCCGGTGCAGCACCATCTTTCCCGAGGCATCGCCAAACAACACCACGTCGCCCGGTGCGATCCGCCGCCCATTCACGGGACGCACCAACACCACGTCGCCGGAGCGGATGGCGGGCTTCATGCTGCCGCCGGTGACCCGCAACCGCACGGTGACGCCCTGCTCCAAAAGTTCCCGGAAAAGCTCCCCGGCTCCGGCCTTCCCCGCCCTTACCCGCCGCATTGCTCCTCCAGAAGGCTGCACAGGGCGGAAAGGGATTCCTCGCCCGGGGTGAAGGCGAACTCCCAGGCCGGCACGTTTTCGCTCATCGAGCCGCACAGGCCCAGCGCCGGGTCCCTGCCTCCGGGGTCGTACCAGGGAATGGACGCCGTGGGCAGAAGCCGCCTTAGGGCCTCGCCCTTTTTCAACCGGGTGAGACGGGGCGTTTGGCCGTGGGCCAAAAAGAGCAGGCCCGAAAGGGGCAGGGAGACGTTTTTTGCCACCCCGGCCTCCCCGGCCCAGGGCGTGCCGTGGCACACCGGCCCGGCCGGGCCCGCGGTGACGGCTCCCCGGTCGTCGGTGAAGGCGGAAAGCTCCCCGTGGCCCCGGGCCAGGCGCGCCAGGGTGGTCTTTCCCGCCCCGGACCGGCCCGGGAACAAGAAGCCGCGGCCCTTGTAGGCGAACCCGGCCGCATGGACCAGCACCCCTCCCCTGCGGGCCAGGGCGTGGAGGAGCAACAGCTGGCCGCCGGGGTAGCCCAGGGGGTGGAAGGCCAGGCGGCCCTCCCTGGGCCGGCAGAAGATGTCCACCGAGGAAAAGCCGGCGTCCGCGCGGGCCACCCACAGGGGGCCTTCCTGTTCCGGGGGGGAGAACTCCAGGATGAAGCCGCCGTTTTCCCGGTAGAGGCTCCAGGCCGGGCCGCCGGAAAAGAGGAGGGTGGTTTTGCCGCGGCGGGGGCCGGGTTCCGGGACCACGCGCACGAGGATGTCCGGCCTGGCGGGGGGCTCGTCCAGGTGAAAGGGGGCGTAGGTGGGGCCGGGGTCCGGGAGGGAAAGCCCGGGCGGACCCGTCACGCGCACGGTCAGGCCGGCCATGGCATAGCCGGGCACGGCGCACAGGTCCCCTTCCATGGGGTCAGGAGCCGGGGCCGTAGCAGCGCCGGGGCATGGCGCACGAAGGCCCGGCGTTGTCGAACCCCCGCACGCCGGAGGCCACCTTGCACCCCACGGCCAGGACCTCGTCCGCGGCCAGCTCGATGGCCGTCAGGCGGGGTTTCTCATAGGGCCGCCGGGATTTTTGCTGGTCCTTGTTTTTCATGGAACCTCCTTTGGCCGCGTATCATCCGCAGGCGGATGTCCGCGATCTCGCACACGTAGGCCGACACTTTCCTGGGCGAGCCGGTCTCCAGGGCGAAGAACGGGGGGCAGAAGTCGCATATGAGCTTCTTTTCGCAGTCCGCGCAGGCTTCCGGCTCGGCAAGGGCCTGGTTTTGCACCTGGTTCCGCAGGCGGCGCCACGCCGGGGCGAAACCGTCTTTCAGGGCGTCTTCCCGGGGCCTTTCCATCATCAGACACGGGGAAAGTCTCCCTTGCGCGTCCAGGTGGAAACTGGTCCGGCCCGCGCCGCACCCCGCGCCGGAAACCACCCGGCCCTTGTTCTTTTCCCAGTAATCCCGCCATTGGGCAAGGCGTTTTCCGCTGGACAGGTCGTATTCCACGGCCTCGGCCGCGGGAACGCGGAACTCCATGGGCTTCGGGTCGCCGGAAAGCCTCGGGAAGACCGCCGGGTCGAACCTGAACCGCGCGCCCAGGCCGGCTGCCAGGCCTTCCAGCTCGTGGAACTGGTGCGCGTTCTGCCGCATGAGGATGGTTTTTATCACCAGGGGCGCACGGGTTCGGGAAAGGAGCCGCACGCCCTCCATGGCCCGCTGGTGGGACCCCGGCGTCCGGGTCACCGCGTCGTGGACCTCCGGCGTGGTCCCGTAGAGGGTCACCTCCACGGCCTGGGGCGGAAAGGCGGAAAACAGGTCCGCCACGCGCCGGGTGACCAGGGTGGCGTTGGTGAACACCGTAACCTTCATGCCCAGGGAGGCGGCGTGGCGGTAAAGGGCCGCGAAGTCCTTGCGCACCAGCGGTTCGCCGCCGGTCAACAGCAGAAACAGGCACCCGGCCGCGGCCATCTGGGAGAAGAGCTCGCAAAGCACCGTGGTTTCCAGGTCCGAAGGCTTTTCCGCGGCTGTGGCGCGGTCGCCGCCGTAGCAGTGCACGCAGGCCAGGTGGCACCGGGCGGTGAGCTCCACGCTGCCGGAAAGGGGCACGCCCTTTTCCGCCACCCTGTGGCCGAAGGAATCCAGAAACCGGACCAGGGTGTCCGTGTCCGTCGCCGGGCAAAGGGCGCTCATGACCGCACCGCGGCCAGCCCCGAGCCCAGAAGCCCCCGGGCGAATTCCAGCACGTCGGACAGGGCGGTTTCCTCGTCCACGTCGAATTCTCCAGCCACGGCGAAGGCCAACTCCTCCAAGCTGGCCGTGCCGTCTATAAGCTCCCACAAAAAGGCCCCCATCTCGTTGATGGAAAAGATGCGCTGCATGTCCGCCACGTTGCCGGAAACGGGCACCAGGATGGTCTCCCCGGCAATGACGCGGGTGACCACGCCCGGGGCCTTTTCGATCACGTTCTGCCTGTGGGGGGCTTTCATGGCTCGGATGGGACGCTCCGGGTAAAAAAACAAATATATATAATAATAGCACGGAAATAGGGGCGGCTTCAAAAAACTTTTTCCCGGCGGCACGGGTCCGCGGGGCGTCCTTCCCGGGGCGAACTACCACGGCATGGACAGTGCCGGGTCGCCGAACAGGTTGTATATGCGGGAGGTGTACGTAGCGCCCCTCTGCCTGCGGAAGGCGTTCTGTGCGCCGGTGATCACCTCTCCCAACACCCGTTTCCCGTCCGCGAACAGCAGGCGGAAGGCCTGTTCGCACAACAGGGCCGCGTCGGCGTGGATGCCCATGCCCGAGGGCGACCACACGGCCACCGCGCCGCCGGACGCCGTAACCAGGGCTTCGGACAGGGACCGGTACCCCGGCAGGGACTGGCCCGCGGCGCAGGTCATGGCGAACAGCACGCTCGCGGCCGGGGCGTTGTCGATGGCCGGGGCGTCCTCTGTGGTCAGCAGGCCCTGCTGGTCCAGCCGGTCGAACCCGCCGTGGCCCATCCAGGTCACCAGGGGCGCGCCGGCGGCCATGGCCTGGGCCAGCTCGGTCCGGACCGTGGCGATGTCCGCCTGGGACAAGTACACCTTCCTCTTGGGATAGGCCGCGGGCACCAGGGAGGCCAGCCCATCGGAATCCGCGGGAAAGTCTCCGGAGTCATCCGGCGCGCCGGCGGCCAGCACCATCTCGCCGAAGCCACCGGCGGCCTCGTATCGCCGGATCTTGTCCACCAGGGCCGAAAGCTCTTCCGGGCTGGTGACCGGCAGCCTGCCGATGCACATGGCCAGGCCGCCGTGAGGATCCTGGGGCGCGAACAACATGTCCGCGGCGAACAACCCGTCCGGCGTGGCCGTGAGCAGGGGCGGGAACAGGTTGTCGGAAAACCCGCCCGCATCCTTGTAGTCCAGGGTGCCCTTACCCACCAGCACCGCGTATTTCGGCGGCGTGGCCCAGTTGGCCGCGGCGTATTCCAAAAACTCCCGCACCGCCCGGGGGTGGTTCTTGCCGTGGCCGAACTCGTCGCGCACGTCCTGGAGGAACACCACCTCGGCGCTCAGCCCCCGGCCTTCGCGCAGGGCGGCCAGTTCCGCGGCCCCGGCGGCCAGGGACCGGGGGGCGATGACTACGTACTCAGCCCCGTTGGCCGGGTTTTTGAGATCCGAGGGCGTATCCGGCTCCAGCCTGGGGGAGAGTCCCGCCCTGGTTTCCACGGCCGCGTGGGCCGCACCCGGGGTGCGGGGGGTGAAGGACACGGAAAAGCTCCCGTCGTCCTGCTCCTCCACCGTGGCGGAATCCACCACCACGGGCCTGCGGGGGTCGGAGAGGTCGAAGACCGTGATGCCGGCGGAGGAAAACCCGGTGACCGTGACGGCCGAATCCGGGGCGCTGGGGATGAACAGGTAGCCGTCGGACGCGGAAAGCTCCCGATCGTAGGACAACGACAGGCCGTCCACATAGACCACGGAATAGGGCGCGCCCGGCGGCAGAAGCGCCTTTATGGACACCGTGTTGCCCCCGCTGTTGAGCCAGGCCGGGTCCAGGGAGAACGTGGCCGTGTGCGGGCCGGTGCCGGAAAAATCCACCGTGCCGGCCGCGTGGCCGTTCACCGTCACGGAAACCCGGTGGTCGATGTCCGCGTCCGTGTCCGAGCCGCCCACCAGGGAAAGGGTGAGCCGCGCCGGTCCCGCGCAGGGCGAAAGCCCCGGGGAGGCCACGGAATGCTGGGCCGCGTCGAACCCGTCGAAGCCCGCGTACAGGGTGTCCCAGGCCCAGAAGTCCGCCTCCGGGTCGGAGAACAAGTACCCGATCTCCACCACGTCCTGTTCCGCATGGGCTGTGTCCACGAAGGATTGTGGGCGGGCTGCGGCGGCCGGGGCCGGGGCGAACACGCTGCCCACGAAGCAGTCCGCCTCCACGTGCACCGCGGGGGTGTTTTCCTCGGCGTCCGCGTCCGAGGCCAGGACCATGGTCAGGCCCGCGCCCATGGACATTTGCATCACGCCCGCAGGCTCGTACACGGAATCCGGCCTTTGCCCGAAGAAGGTGAGGAAGGAGCCGTCCTCGGCGGGCCGATAGGCCACGGGCTCGCCGTCCTCCTTGAGGGAGAGGTTGCCCGAGACGATGATGTCCTCGGCCCGGTCCTGGGAAACTCCCAGCGCCGAGGCCACGTCCGCGGCGGAAAGGGTTTGCATGCCGGTATCGTCCACCAGCACCAGCGCCCTGTCCGCGGAAACCAGGAACATGGGCCGGGGCACGGCGGCGGTCCGGGCGGCGGCAGGGGCCTGCCGCACGAAGGAGGAGGAATCCGCGGAGGCCGCGGCAAGGCTCATGGCACGGGGCCCGGCCCGGGGCGCGCCCGAAAGGGGGGTCCGTCCCAGGGGCAGGTACCGGCCGTGGGCGGTCACTTCAAAGAGCCTGTACTCACAGCCCGGCACCGCGCCGGGGTCGGTGGCCGTGTATCGCCCGCCCACGCGGGAAGCGGCCAGGGCCGGGAGGAACCCGCCCACGGGCGTCTGCTCGCCGCCGGGCTCCACGCGGACCAGGACAAAGCCCACGGTGCCCGCCTGGGTGGAGGTGCTCCAGGAAACCCTTGCGCCGGAGCCCTCGGCCACCGCGGAAAAGGAGCCCAGGACGGCGGCCGTGGGCTGGGGCTGCTTGTACCCGAAGTCCGCGGCCAGATGGTCCGCGCCGGCCACGGTGTGGGCATAGGGCTCGTTGCCCGTGGTGAGGGTGGAGCCGGTGAGCATGCCGTAGGTGTCCGTCACCTTGACGATGTAGTCGCCGTTGGTCAGGTTGGGGAACAGGTAGTTGCCCGTGTAATCCGTGGTGTCCGAGGCCACGGCCATTTCCAGGGGATCGATGACCCCGTCGCCGTCCTCGTCCAGGTACAGCGCCACGGTGACGCCCTCCGCGCCCTCCTCGGTGGCGTCCTGCACCCCGTCCTCGTCGTAGTCGAACCACACCCGGTCGCCCAGGGAATAGGTGGGCTGCCACAGGGCGAAGTCCGCGGAAAGGTAGCTCTCCCGGCCCACCAGGGTGATGGGACCCTGGGGGCTTGGGGTCCAGTCCGATCCCGTGCCGTCCTGGGACATGAAGTAGCCCGCGGGCACGGTGATGGTGACCTGGTAGTCCCCCGCCCCCAGGTGGGAGAACAGGTAGGCGCCCGCGGCGTCCGTGGTGGTGGTGTCCACCACCTTGTAGACGCCTTTCTTGTTCGGGGCCCACAGGCTTATGGTGACGCCGTTCACCCCCCGCTCGCCCGCGTCGCGCACCCCGTCCTGGTCCGCGTCCACCCACACCATGTTGCCGATGGACCCGGCCTTGTTGTACCCGAAGTTGGCGGTGGCCACGTCCTGGTTGGAGGGGTCCAGGTGCACGGGATACGGGTCGTTGTAGCGCCCCAGGCCGGCGTCGTAGGTGGTGAGCGCGTAGGTGCCCACCACGTTGAAAATGTCCGACACCGTGACCAGGTAGTCCGCCCCGGCGGCGTCGCCGTAATCCACCCCGGAGAACTGGTACAAGCCCTGGAAGTCCGTCACCGCCTGGGCGATGAAGGTGTCGGTGGGGTCCAGCTCGCCGTCGCCGTCCAGGTCCTTGTACAAGTCCAGGGTGACGTTCTCGGCCCCGGATTCGGACGGGTCCTTTATGCCGTCGTTGTCCTCGTCGAACCACACGATCTGGCCGATGGTGCCCAGGTCCTTGTAGAACCCGAAGTCCACGGTCAGAAGCTGCTGGTCCGCGGAAACCTCCAGGTTGGTGGTGGGGTTGTCCGAACTCTGCAATCCGGCGGTGAGGGTGTAGCCCTCCAGGGGGCCGCCGGCCAGAAAGTTCACGTCCGCCACCCGGACCTTGTAGCCGCCTTCGGACACCCCGGTGAACAGGTACCGGCCCGAGGGGTCCGTGGTCATGGTGGCGCTCACCACCGGCGAGCCGGTCGACATGTCCAGCAGTTCCACGGTCACCCCGCCCAGGCCCGGCTCGCCGGGCTCCTGCAGGCCGTTGTCGTTGGCGTCGCACCACACGTAGTCGCCAATGGCCGCGCCCGAGGGTTTGAAGCCGAAATCCGCGCCCTGGTAGAACTGCCCCGCGTCCAGGTCGATGTAGTAGGCGTTTGTGTAGGTGGCCCCGTCGCGGACGATGCAGTCCGCCCCGCACACGTCGTTCACGTAGGAAACAGAAAAGTTGGGCGGGGAGCCGTTTGCCGTTGTGGAGGCAAAGCCCGCGGGCAGGGTGGTTTCGTCCACCTGCACGATGTAGTAGGCGTTGGACAGCTGCTCAAAGACGTAGGTTCCGTTCACGCCTGTGACCACCGAGTCGATGGTCCTGCCGTCCCGGGGGTCGACGAGGTTCACCGTGACGCCGGAAATGCCGGGCTCGCCCGTGTCCTGCACCCCGTCGCCGTCCGTGTCGTACCACACCCGGTCGCCGATGGAGGCGCTGCCCAGGGAAAGGTAGGTGGCGCAGTCCGCGCCGATGCTGCACATCTTGGATGGGCTGTTGTGGTGGTCGCCCGTGGCCCACCCGAACCCCGTGGCCCCGAAGATGGACTTGTCGATGCGGATTTCCCACCCGCTGTAATAAACCCAGTCGGCGTAGTTGGGGTCCGTGGGGTTGAAGTACTCGTCCACCGGGGGCGAGTCCGAGGAAACGTCCCAGCCGAAAAGGTCGCAGTCCCTGCCGGCGCAGTAGCCGGTCAAGTTCAGGTTGTAGTGCATGGTGGAGACGATCTCCACCTTGGTCTGGTTGGCGACGGGGCCGGCCAGCCACGCGCCGTCGCCGCCGTCGAACCCCATGCCCGAATAGCCGGAAATGGTATTGGTTCCGTCCTGGTGGATCATGTCCGCCAGGAAGTGGGCCACCACGTTGCCCGCCGCGTCGGTGAAGATGAACTCGCCGTTGTCCGTGGCGCGGATGGAGGCGAAGTTTCTTATGCCGGAGTTGCGCGTCCCCCAATGCATGGAGTTCACGCCGTAGGTGGAATCGTTCTGGTTGTACGGGTCCTGGATGTAGTAGATGTACAGGTACTGGCCCGCCTCCAGGGTGTACATGGTGGCGGAGGGCACGTTCGCCTGTCCCGTCACCTCGTTTAGCTGGGCGTCCATGTACCGGGTCTTGGTGCCGTAGTCCAGGTAGACCTGGTCCAGCACACCGTCCAGGATGGGTTCCGGGTAGGCGAACGCGTACGGCGCCACGGCGAGGAGGGCCAAAAACACGGCCGCAAACCAGGGAAGGGGAATTTTGTGGAAGGTCAGGCGTCCCATGGCGGCCCCTTTGGCAAGAAATTCATTCCAATTATAGCACAAACCACGGGATGGTTACAGCGCTCCCGGGGTTCAGGAGTCCGGGCTGGCCAGGGAGTCCACCACGAACAGAAGGGGCTCTTCGGAAAGGTCGATGACCTGCTCCTTTACCGGGCGGAGCCCCTGGCTGTTATACAGGATTTTCACCACGGGCCGCAGGGGATGGCTGGCGGAGGTCTTCTCCACCCGGCCCACGGCCCCGGAGTTCAACCGCACGTAGCTGTGCAGGGGAAACACGGTGAAGACTTCCAGAAAGGCCTTCAGCAACCGGGGTTCGAACTGCTTTTTGCCGGATTTGAGGATCTCCTTGGCCGCGGGAAAGTGGAGGAACCGCCGGCGGTGGGGCCGGTGGTGCACCAGGGCTTCGTAGATGTCCGCGAGGCCCAGAAGCCCCGCCAGTTCGTTGATCTGGCCGCCCATCAGCCCCCGGGGATAGCCCGAGCCGTCCAGGCGCTCGTAAGCCTGGTGGGCGCACTCGGCCAGCAGGGGGTAGTCGGGGGCCATGGAGGACAAAATCCGCCGGGAGTGCTCGGGGCTTTTTTGCACGATCGCCCGTTCCTTGTCCGTAAAAAGCCCCTTCTTGTTCAGCAGGCCATTGGGCAACCTGGCCCGGCCCACGTCGTGGAGCAGGCCCACGGCGCAGGTCGTGGCGCGGTTCTCCCGGTCGTAGCCCAGGGCCTTCGTCATCCTGGCCAGGTACACGGCGACGTTCACCGCGTGGGCGGTCAGGTAGCTCCCACCGTCGCTTTTGTGCAAGGCCAGGGAGAACAGTTCCTCCCCCTGGTCCAGGCTGGCCACGATCTTCTTGGCCAGCTCCACGCCCGCGGCGGCGGAAAAGGGTTCGTCCCCCTCCACCGCGGAAAGGATGCCGGAGACGTAGTCCATGGCCTTTTGGTAGAGGGTTTCCGCCTGCTCCTTGCGCCCGCTCTTCCCGGCGATGGAAGGCCCCTGGCCATCGGGGGCGCGGCCGGGCTCCCCGGCGCCGCCGGCGGGGGGGGCGTGCTTCGTGATGACGGCCTGTGGGGCCGGGGCGCGAACGGTCGTCTCAAGGGCGTGTTCCCCGGCGTCCCCTTGTCCGGCGTCCCCATCCTGGTTGGAGGGGTTGACCCCGGGCTCCCGGCTTTTCCGCCCGGTTTGCTTTCCGGTCTCCCGGATCCTGTCCGCCAGGCTTTTTCGCTTCATGGGGATGCCTCTCCCTTCAAGATCTCCAGAAGCTCGTCGGCCAGCGCTTCGTATACCTTGGCCGCTTTGGAGGAGGGACTGCTCGAAAACACGGTCTCCTTGGCGTATTCCGCCCGTTCAAAGACCGTGGAGTCGGGAATGCGCGTGAAAAACACCCCCTCTTCGCCGAACCGCTTTTCCACCTCCGCGATGATGGTCTTGCTGATGGAGGTGCGGGCGTCCACCCGGTTCACCAGGAGGCGCAAAAGCTTTAAGCCGCTGTTGCCCGCTTCCTGCACGCCGGCGATCAAGTCCATGACCTTTTTCAGCCCATCCAGGCTGTGGGCGCTGCCCGCGTCCACCGGCACCACGACGTAGTCGCTGGCGAAAAGAGCGTTGGCCGTAAACAGGCACACCGTGGGCGGGCAGTCGATGAGCGTCACGTCAAAGGTTTTTTTGGCGTAGTTCCGGATACGCCTTTCAAGCACCCGCAGGGTGTCCGGGTAATCCGATGCCAGGTCCAGGTGCAGGCCCGAGGTTTCCTCCACGTTGGGCAGGCACGAAAGCCGGGGATAGTCCGTGGGATACACGCAGGCCTCCACCCGGCGCGCGCCCCCGTTGGGCGAATAGATCTCGTACAAGGTGGAGTGCACCAGCACCCGCTTGGGCAGAAGGATTCCCGAGGCGTTGCACTGGGGGTCGTTGTCCACCACCAAGACCCGCTTGTTCTTGCGGGCCAGGGCGCAACCCAGGTTGCACGCCACGGAAGTCTTGCCGATGCCGCCCTTGTTGTTGGCCAGGCAGATGACCACGCCGTTTTTTGCCCCGGACGCGTTTTTGCCCATGACACCCTGCCTCGGCTACGGCCCCTCGAGGCCGGAAAACCAGGAGCCCGTGACGGGACCAGGTTAAAGACGCATCAACGGACCGCGAAAAAGCCCCGCGGCGCTTTCCGCACGTCCGTGCAAGCGCCGCCGGCCGCCTTGCCCGCGGAACGGCCGCGGGGGCCGTGCGCTGGCCCGTGAATGAAATTGTATAGGTTGTTCACCCTTTTTTATTTTTATATAATTTTTGTATAACTTCCAGGTTTTTTGTAGCGGCCGCTAATTTTGGGATGCGGTCCCGGGCTGCGCCGGAGGGGCCAGCACTCGGATTTCGCACCTCCGGTTCTTTGCGTAGGCTTCCTCGTTTTCATCCACAACCAGCGGCTGGGCCTCGCCCATGCTGTCCGCCATCACCCGGGAGGGGTCCACACCCTTTTCCGCGAGGTACTGCCGCGCGCTTTGCGCCCGTTCGAGGCCCAGTTTCAGGTTGTACTCCATGCTTCCCCGCTGGTCGGCATGACCCAGGATCTTCACCTTGAGCCCGGGCCAGCGGTTCATGACCCCGGCCAGAAGGTCCAGGGTCTGCCTGCCGTCCGGCAAGAGCTCGGCAGAGTCGCAGGGAAAGTGGATGCTCTTTTCCTGAACAAGGGCGATGTCCTCCTGCCGCTTTTCAACCCTGGTCTTTTGGGGAGCCGGGGGAGGAGGGGGCTCGGGTTTTTTCACCTGGACAGGCGCCGGCGCCTGGCACAGGGGCATGGCCTGCGGACCCCCAGGAACCTGCGGCTGGGCGCAGGCGCACAAAGCCAGCGCCGTAAAGCCGGCAACGGCTGTCAAGGTTGCCCGTAGAACGGTCATGGCTTCTCCCTGGGAAAGAAAACGCCTTTGGGTGTTGACTGAATGAATTGTGTTAATATACAATTTGTTACATATTGTCAACTATAAAACACGGCGCTGTTTTCTCCAGGTGCAGCATTTTTTCACCAGAAGATTGCGCACCGATGCTGATGCAAATCGCCGTTCCAAGGCCGGAGAGGGCGGGGTGTCCCAACAAAGCATGGGTGTTTCTCTATGATTCACTCGTAATCTGTGTTTGCTTGTCGGCATTATTCCGTCACGCCGTTTGGTGTTTAAGGAACATGAGATGCAGGAACGGCCGGCCAAGCGTGCGGCAGGTCCGTAGAGGGGGGCATCCCGGATATGCGGCCCGGGCCATCCCGGGCAAAAGGGTTTTTCCGGCTTTTCATGCGCTTCCCGGCTTATTTGCATGGGCATGAGGGTCGCGAACCTGCTATAATTTAAAAGTTGGATTTACATCTTTACATCGAACTCCAGGCCCGGAGCTTTTCGGAGCCGGTCAGCGGTTCAAAAGCCCCGGAGCCGGGGCAAGAACCCCGTAGGCCGGGTGTACGCCTGCGGCCGGGCCTGCGTGGATTTAACCCGGATTATTCACGCGTTCGATTCGCGCGAGAGCAAGGAAGGAGGAGGGAAGCTGTACTTTTGTACCGCGACCGCCTCCTGACGCAGCTATCGCGTGAATCGGGCTCG
>JAFDHW010000413.1 GCA_019308705.1 Deltaproteobacteria bacterium | reverse complement strand
GGAGGACCCCCACCGGGCCGGGGAGCTTTTCACGCTCTCCGACGTCCTGGCCCACGTGCGGTGGAAGGCTCCGGAAACCTTTTACCAGGCCGTGCAGTTCTTGTGGCTGGTCCAGGCGGCCTGCCTCATCAGCCACGGCATGGCCGCCGTGCTTTCCATCGGCCGGGCGGACCAATACCTGTACCCCTTTTACAAGAGGGACATACAAGCCGGCCGCATCACCCCCCAATTCGCCCGGGAGCTGTTGGAGGAGCTTCTCATCAAGCTTTCATGCAACCTGCTCATCCTGCCGGAGTTCGCCAAGAACACGGCCAGCGAGCTTGGGGCGGACAACTGCGCGGTCACCGTGGGCGGGGTGGACCGGCAAGGCAACGACGCGGCCAACGAGCTTACGGACCTGTTCTTTGACGCCATCTGCGAAATCCGGTCCATGACCAATTCCTTCTCCATCCGGGTGGGGTCCCACTCCAGCCAGCAATACCTGGAAAAGACCGCCCGGGTGTTCGCGCACACCTCCGGCCCGGCGGTGTTCAACGACGACGTGATCTGCGCGGCCCTTTCCGGGTGCGGGTATTCGGCCGAAGACGCCCGGGACTACAGCGTCATCGGGTGCGTGGAGCCCGCGGGGTCCAACGACACCTTCGGGTGCACCTCGGGAAACGACGTGAGCCTGGTCGGCGTGCTGGAGATGGTGTTCACCAACGGCCGCATCCGCATGATGGGCCGCCGCACGGGCGTGGCCACCGGCAACCCGGCGCGGTTTTCCAGCTTCGACCAGGTGCTGTCCGCCTTCCGGCGTCAGTTGGCCGCCCAGGTGGCCCTCATCGCCGCGTGCGTGAACGAGAAGGACCGGGTGTACATGGAGCGATTCCCCAACCCGGCCATCTCCATGACCCTCACCGGATGCCTGGAGTCCGGCCGGGACATGACCGCGGGAGGGGCCAGGTACAACTTCGGGTCCATCGGCGGCCGGGGCCTGGCCACGACGGCGGATTCGCTGTGTGCGGTCAAAAAGGCGGTGTTCGAGGAAAAGTGGCTGTCCATGGCCGAACTGGTGCGACTTCTGGACACCAATTTCCGGGACGCCGAGGACATGCGGCTGCGCCTTTTGAAAAAAACGCCCAAGTACGGCAACGACGACCCCGAGGCCGACGCCATGGCCGGCTGGGTGGCGAAGGTGTTCTGCGAGGAGGTGTCCCGGCACAAAAACATCCGTG
This sequence comes from Deltaproteobacteria bacterium, assembly GCA_019308705.1. Classification (GTDB taxonomy): domain Bacteria; phylum Desulfobacterota; class Desulfobacteria; order Desulfobacterales; family Desulfatibacillaceae; genus JAHJUF01. Next base: position 1,428 of record JAFDHW010000413.1, on the reverse strand, counting down.
GAGGCCCCTTCCGGCCCGGATTCTTCTCCTACGGCATGCACGTGTACGACGGCATGCTCCTGGGCGCCACGCCCAACGGCCGCCGGGCCGGGGAGCCGGTGTCCAACTCGCTCTCTCCATCCACGGGCTCGGAGACCAAGGGCCCCACCGCGGTGATCAACTCCTACGCCTCCCTGTGCCACTCGCGCATCTCCAACGGCAGTTCGCTGAACATCCGCCTCTCTCCCTCCCTGGTGCGGTGCGAAAAAGGCGAAAAGAACCTTGCGGCCCTTTTGGCCGGGTTCGTGAAACGGGGCGCCATGCACGTGCAGTTCAACGTGGTGGACGACACCACCCTGCGCGCGGCCCAGGCCAACCCGGAGAACTACACGGACCTGGTGGTGCGCGTATCCGGCTACTGCGCCTACTTCACGGACCTGGGCCGGGCCATCCAGGAGGACGTGATCCGCCGCATCGCCTTCGACCGCATGTAGCAGCCCCCCTTCCCTTTCACGGCGGCCCCGGCGACAGGGCCGGCAGTCCCAAGGCCGCCGCGTTGGGGTTGAACGTTTTCATTTCCCGCGTTTCTCCTTCCTGCCCACCAGAAGATCCATGGCGTTCCCAAAGCAGCGCCGCCGCACCAGCCACGCCACCAGGAGCGAGCCCAGGGCCGTGGAGCCCACCAGCATGAGCATGACCACGATCTGGTAGCGGATGGCGTCCAGGGGGTCGGCCCCGGCCAGGATCTGGCCGGTCATCATGCCCGGGATGAACACCACGCCCACGCCCATCATGGAGTTGATGGAGGGGATCATGCCCGCGCGGATGGCTTCGGCAAAGATTCCAGCCGAGGCCTCGCGGTAGTCCGCGCCAAGGCACAGCATGGCCTCCACCTGGTCCCGCTTTTCGGAAAGCTGGGAAAACAGCCTCTCCAGGCAGATGGCGATGGCGTTCATGGAGTTTCCCACCACCATGCCGCCCAGGGGAATGAAGTAGCGGGGCAGCCACCAGGGCTCGGCGGAAACCACCACCGCGGTGATGAACACGGTCACCGTAAGGTAGGAAGCCATCATGGCCCCCAGAGTGGGGAAAAAGTACGGGACCTTCTTCTCCTCCACCCTCCCCTTGACGGTCCAGGCCGCGAAAAAGATCATGGCCGCATAAATGGCCACCACGAAAAGCGGATGGACCAGGTCGAAGATCAGCGTCAAGGCGTAGCCCATGAGGAACAACTGGGCGACGGTGCGCACCGTGCCGATGGCCAGGTCCTTTTCCAGGCCCAGACGGTGCGCCAGGGAGGAGATTCCCGCGAACAGCACGAACACCAGCCCCAAGGCGAGCTGGAGGTTGCTGATGGGGATGACGCCGGGGTTCACGAGGCCACCCTTCCGTTTTCCAGGCGCAGGATGCGGGGAGATACCCCCAGGGGGAACTCCACGTGGGAGACCG
>JAFDHW010000412.1 GCA_019308705.1 Deltaproteobacteria bacterium | reverse complement strand
GTCAAGGCGGGCTACAAGGCGTTCAAGAAGGCCAAGCCCGGCATCATGCCCGAGGCCATGGACAAGCTCATGCCGGATTTCGCCGCCACCCTGGACACCTATTATGAAGCCTGGCAGGCCCGGCAGCCGGGGGTGCCCTTTTCCGCGTTTCTGGCCTCCCGCTCCAACGAGGTGGCCGACGACCTTCTGGCCGTCACGGACAAGATCACACAAATCGCGGACAACCGGGCCCTGACCGCGGCCTACAACCGCCTGCGGTCCATGGGCAAAAAGCACGTTTCCCAGGCCGTGCCCCGCATCGGCAGGCTGGTGGAATCCTACCTCTCCTGACCGGATTCCGGTTCGGGAACATTCCGGGCGGGACACAAGGAGGACTCCATGCGCAAGGACGCTTCCAGAGGCTTTGAAGTCCGGGATTTTCTGCACAACAAGCGGCCCGAGGGGCTGCGCCTGATCCAGGAACTGCCTCTGGAGGTGCGGCTGCCCGGGCTGCTGACCCGCCGGACCCTCCGCACGCCCGGAGATGACGAGGCCCTGGCCGTGGGCGTGCTTTTGGGCCAGGGGCTTGTGCGGACCCCCGCAGACCTGAAAAGCCTGGCCTTGGACCCATCCGGCGGCAGCGTCACCTGCCAGATAACCGCCGATCCCCCGGCCTGCCGGGTTCCCCGGGCCTTGCCCTCCTCCCCCGCCCTGGACGCCTGGATCGTGGCCTCCATGGCCGCGGACCTGCGGGAGCGCCAGGGCCTGCACCCGATCACCCGGTCCACCCACGCGGTGGCGGTGTTCGCCGCGGACGGGACCATGCTGTCTCTGGGCGAAGACGTGGGCCGGCACAACGCCATGGACAAGGCCATGGGCCGGGCCTTCCTGGAAGGAAGCCTGCCGCGGGCCGCGGCGGTGGTGCTCACCTGCCGCATCAACGCCGAGGCGGTGCGCAAAGCCGCCCTGGCCGGGCTGTGCGCCATGGCCAGCATTTCCCGGCCCACGGTCCAGGCCGTGCTTCTTGGCCGGCGGCTCGGCATGGGCCTGGCCCTGGTGGCGCCGGAGCCCCAGGTGCTGGTGTTCTCCGGCGGCCAGCGGTTTACCCCAGCCACTCCCTCCGCCACATTTCCCACATCATGAGCACCCACAGCCGGTGGCGGTGATCCTCCCTGCCGGACAAGTGGGCGTCCACGCACCGCCCCACCGCCTCGGGCCGCAAGACCCCCTCCCGCTTGAGAGCCGAAGGCGAAAGCAGGTCCAGCATCAGCGGCTTCAGTTCCCCCCTGAGCCATGCGGCCAGGGGCGCCTCGAAGCCTTTCTTGGGCCCGTCGCACAGTTCCGGCGGAAGGTACCTTGCCAGCACCTTCTTCAGCAGATGCTTGCCCGTGCCGCCGCGCACCTTGAAATGGTCCGGCACGCCCGCGGAAAACGCCACCACCCGGTGGTCCAGCAAAGGAACCCGCACCTCCAGGCCGCTGGCCATGGACGCCCGGTCCACCTTGGCCAACAGGTCGTCGGGCAGATACGTGGAAAGGTCCGCCTGCATCATGGAACAAAGCGCGGACGCTCCCCGGCTGCGGAAAAAGGATTCCTCGTACACCCCCGGCTCGGGAGAGAGGCCCACAAGATCCCGGACCTGGTCGGCGGTCCACACGCACACGGACATGCGGTACAACTCCTCTACGCCTCCCTTGCGAAGGACCGTTGCCAATTTGTCCACCTTGTCCGGGAGCCCGGTCACGGAAAACCGCTGGGGCAAAAACCGCGCCAGGGGCCGGTATACGGCGTCCACAAGGCCCGGGGGCAGGCGGGACAAGGCAACGCCCGCGGCCCTGCGCGCCGGAGCGGGCAGTCGCAGAAGCGCCCGGTTGGCCGCATCCACGGCCCAATAGCGCACGTACCCCCCGAAAAGCTCGTCCCCGCCGTCGCCGGAAAGGGCCACGGTCACCCTTTCCCTGGCCAGCCGGCTCACCAGAAAGGTGGGGATGGCCGACGGATCGCCAAAGGGCTCGTCATAAATTACGGGCAGCCTGGGCACCACCTCCAGGGCATGGCCCGGCTCCACGTACAGCTCCGTGTGATCCGTGCCCAGGGCATCGGCCACCTTCCTGGCCCGGGGCGCCTCGTCATACTCCTGCTCGGCAAAACCGATGGTGAAGGTTTTGGCCTTTTGCCCGGCTTTTTGCATGGCCGCGGCCACCAGGGAGGAATCCACGCCCCCGGAAAGGAGCGCTCCCAGGGGCACGTCGGAAACCAGCCGCTCGGACACGGCCCGCGACACCAAGGCGTCCAGTTCGTCGGCCAGGTCCTCCTCGCCGCGCTCTTCCTGGTGCATTGCGCCCCTGGGCGGCTCCCACCATCGGGAAATCCGCACGCCGCGAGGTCCCAGGGTCAACTTTTCCCCGGGCAAAAGCTTAAGGCAGTCCTTGAAGATCGTCGCCGGAGCAGGCACATACTGCCAATGCAGAAATTTGGCCAGCGATTGGAGGTCCACCTGGCGGGAAAACCCGGGAAGGGTCATGAGGGCTTTCAGTTCCGAGGCGAACGCCAGGGCGCCCAGGTTTTGGGCGTAGAACAGGGGCTTGATGCCCAGGCGGTCCCGGGCAAGGAGGAGCGTGCGCTTTTGGGTGTCCCACAGGGCCAGGGCGAACATGCCCGTGAGCCG
>JAFDHW010000411.1 GCA_019308705.1 Deltaproteobacteria bacterium | reverse complement strand
GGAAGCTGTACTTTTGTACCGCGACCGCCTCCTGACGCAGCTATCGCGTGAATCGGGCTCGCCGGAAGGGTGAAAAATTTCACCAATGTCAGCATTCCTCAAATAAACAGCGTGTCTTTGGCGCAAGACCCGAAAAACAGCTCCAACGGATTGAAAAATAAAGAAAAATTCGATCTCGGGCAAAATTGCTCATGAATAATTCGGGGTAAAACGAACGGCAAGCGCCAATGTAGCACAAGGCCCCCGCCGGTCAAACCCGGCGGGTTTGCCGCCGGCCCGCGGTTGTGGTAGGTCAGGCGAAAAGCCCGTAACCCTTGCAGGACGTGCCCCATGGACGAATTTTTCCGGGTGGTCTCCATCGCCGACGTGCTGGCCCTGGCCAAAACCTTCCCCGGCCCCGGCAGGGCAGAGGTGGACCTGGCCTCGGCCCTTGGCCGCATCCTGGCCGCGGACGCGGCCGCCCCGGAAGACCTGCCCGCCTTTTCCCGGTCCACCATGGACGGCTACGCCCTGGCCGCATCCTCCACCTTCGGGGCCTCGGCGTCGTCCCCGGCGCTTCTGGAGGTGGCCGGGTCCGTGCCCATGGGCGCGGCGCCGGGGTTCTCCCTGGCCCCGGGCCAGGCCGCGGCCATCCCCACCGGCGGCATGCTGCCGGCGGGCGCGGACGCCGTGGTCATGGTGGAGCACACGGAAAAGGTGGATGAGGCCCTGGTGGAGGTCTACAAGAGCGTGGCGCCGGGCGACAACGTGCTGACCGCGGGCGAGGACGCGGCCAAGGGATCCACGGTGCTTTCCGCCGGGACGCGCCTCCGCGCCCAGGAACTGGCCCTTTTGGCGGCCCTGGGCATCACCCGGGTGACGGTGGCCAAGCCGCTTGTGGCGGGCATCCTGTCCACGGGCGACGAGGTGGTGCCCGCAGAGGAGACCCCCGGGCCGGGCAAGATCCGGGACATGAACGCCCACGCCCTGGCCGCCCAGTGCCGGGCCGCGGGAATCGAACCCCTTGCCCTGGGCATCGTGCCCGATGACGAGGAAGCCCTGCACGCCGCCTGCAGGCAGGCCCTCCCCCGCTGCGACACCCTGCTGGTTTCCGGCGGGTCGTCGGTGGGGGCAAGGGATTACACCGTCTCCGCCCTCACCCGGTTTTCCGGGGCCGAAATCCTGGTCCACGGCGTGGCCATCAGCCCGGGCAAACCCACCATCCTGGCCCGGGTGCAGGACAAGCCCGTGTGGGGCCTGCCCGGCCACGTCACATCCTCCATGGTGGTGTTCCACGCCCTGGTGCGTCCCTTTTCCCTGGCCCTGGCCGGGTTTTCGGAAAAGGCCGCCCGGGAGTTTCCCGTGGCCTGCCGCCTGGCCAAGAACGTGGCCGCGGCCGCCGGCCGGGTGGATTTCGTCCGGGTGGCGCTTTCGTGGAAGGACGGCGAGCTGTGGGCCACGCCGATTCCGGGCAAGTCCGGAGAGATCCGCACCATGGTGGCGGCCGACGCCCTGGTGCCCGTCGACGAGAACACCGAGGGCTTGGACGCCGGGACCCTGGTCCACGCCCTTCCCCTTTCCTGAATACCCCGTGTCATCCGAAGGCGGGTTCTGCTATAAAGGAACCTTGATTCCCCCAAATTCTAATCCCGGCGGGCCATGCGGAAAATCTATTTGCAGATGAAGACCCGGGAGGAGGCCGCCTCCCTCTGGAACGCTGCGTTTCCCGGACCCGGCATGCTTTCGGCCGAAAAGATTCCCGCCGCCCGCGCGGCCGGCCGGGTGCTGGCCGGACCGGCGTTCGCCCGCATATCCTCCCCGCCGTTTCATTCCGCGGCCATGGACGGGGTGGCCGTGCGTTCCGAAGACACCTTCGGCGCGTCCCAGGCACGGCCCAAGACGTTGGTTCTGGGCGAGGAAGCCTTTTACGTGAACACAGGGCACATGCTTCCCCCGGGCACGGACGCCGTGGTCATGATGGAGCACATCCGGGTGGAGGAAAACCGGGTGGAGTTCGACCGCGCCGCATATCCCTGGCAGCACGTGCGCAAGGTGGGCGAGGACATGGTGGCCACCCAGATGCTGTTTCCCACGGGCCACCGGGTAACCCCCGCCTGCGTAGGCGCGCTCCTCTCCGGCGGCGTGAACGCCGTGTCCGTGCTGGAGCGGCCCAGGGTGCTCCTCATCCCCACGGGCAACGAGCTGGTGGACCCGGAGGGTTCGGATACGGACAACCCGCCCCGGGGCCGGGTCATCGAGAGCAACTCCGCCATGCTCGGGGCCATGGTGGAGGAAGCGGGCGGCGAGTGGGTCCGCCACGCCATCGTGCCCGACGACTTCTCCGCCATCCGCGGGGCGGTGGACGCCGCGGTGGACCAGGGTTTTCACCTGGTGGTGGTCCTGGCCGGATCGTCGGCGGGCTCCGAGGACCACACCGCCAACGTCATCGGAGACCTGGGAGAGGTCCTGGTCCACGGGGTGACCATGATGCCGGGAAAACCTCTCATCCTGGGCCGGGTCCGCAACGTGCCCGTCATGGGCGCGCCGGGCTACCCGGTGTCCGCGCTCATGGCCTTCGAGGAGTTCGGCGTGCCCCTGCTCTTCCGCATGCAGGGCCTGGGGCCGCCGGAAAGGCCCAGGATTTCCGTGACCCCCACCCGCAAGATCC
>JAFDHW010000410.1 GCA_019308705.1 Deltaproteobacteria bacterium | reverse complement strand
GATGCCGTTGTAAGCCGCGTCCTCGGCGGCCATGCGGGCCACGATCCTTTCGGTGGAAAGCACCCGGGAGGATTCGGCCGTGCCCGCCAGGGCAAACCCCTCCAGCTTGTCCGCCAGGGCCATGAGCCCGGCGGCATGGTCCGCGTGGGTGTGAAGCACGACCCCGCAGTCCGGACGCATGCCCAGGGCAAAGAGCCCTTGAAGCACGCGGGGCACCAGCCCCGTGGGGCCGCCCTCGACCAGGATGGCGCGCCTGGTTCCGGAGACGAGGAAATAGGGGTAGCCGGCAAGGCCGAGGTTTGTCACTCTGGCGGTGACCTTCCGGGCGGCTGGTTTTTTCATGACGCAAAAAACAAGCCGCGGGAAATCCCCCGCGGCCGGAAATGGCATGGTTGGCTGGCCCTATTCAATGACCATGAGCACCTGGCCGGCGTCCACCTTGTCCTCGGGCTTGACCGCGATGGAGGCCACCTTGCCCGCGGCGGGGGCGGCAATGGGGTTTTCCATCTTCATCGCTTCCAGGATGATGACGTCCTGGTCCTCGGATACCTGGTCGCCTTCGGAAACCAGGACCTTCATGATGGTGCCCGGCATGGGGGCAAGGACTTCGGCCATGGATTTTTCCTCCCCTTATGGTCAGTGTGTTATTCAGGCCTTAAACGGCCTATGTAAAAAAACGGCACCATTGTGTCAAGCCTGAAAGGACCGCCTGTCAAGCCAAAGGGAAAACGTCCTGTTTAAGCCAAGGGGAAAACGTCACCCCTCAGGCTTTCGGGTCGCCGGGGTGGCATAACTTTTCCGCATCTACCCCCTCTCGAACAATTCCAAGATCGCCTTTTCCTCCGGGGCCACCACGCCGCGTTCGGTGATGATGCCGGTGACCAGGCGGGCGGGGGTGACGTCGAAGGCGGGGTTGCCCGCCGGGGAGTCCTTGGGGGGGATGAGAACCGGGGTGATGTCGCCCCGGGGGTCCAGGCCGGGGACGAAGCGCACCTCGTCGGGATCGCGCTCCTCGATGGGGATGCCGGAAACGCCGTCTTTGGTTTCCCAGTCGATGGTGGAGGACGGCAGGGCCGCGTAGAAGGGGATGTTGTTGTCCTTGGCGGCCAGGGCCTTCAGGTAGGTGCCGATCTTGTTGGCCACGTCGCCCGCGTAGGTGGTGCGATCCGAGCCCACCAGGACCATGTCCACCTGGCCGTGCTGCATGAGGTGGCCGCCGGCGTTGTCCACGATGACCGTATGCGGCACGCCGTGCTGGAGAAGCTCCCAGGCCGTGAGACGCGAGCCCTGGTTCAAGGGCCGGGTCTCGTCCACCCACACGTGGATGGGGATGCCCCGGTCGTGCGCCGCGTACATGGGCGCGGTGGCGGTGCCGTAGTCCACGCAGGCCAGCCACCCCGCATTGCAGTGGGTGAGGATGTTCACCACCCCGCCCTTTTCGCGGTGGATCTTCTCGATGATGTCCGCGCCGTACTCGCCGATCTTCCGGCAGTTCTCCACTTCCCAGTCCGCGATGCGCTCGGCCTCGGCCTTGGCCGCTTCCGCCCATTTGCCCTGGTCCGGCTCGGCCAGCACCTTTTCCAGCACCCGGTCCACGGCCCACGCCAGGTTCACCGCCGTGGGCCTGGCCTCGCGGATGTGGCCGCACTCCTGGCGCAGATACTCCTCCGCGTCCTGCAGCCCGGGCTTGTTCACCACCGCCACGTACACGCCCCACGCGCCCGTCACGCCGATCAGCGGCGCGCCGCGCACCTTCATGTCCTTTATGGCGGAAATCACGTCCCCCACCCCGTCCAGCGGCACCCACACGAACTTGTGCGGCAACCACCGCTGGTCGATGATCTTCACCACCGCCGGATCGCCGCCCTCCGCAAAAATCGCCCGGCACCATTGTCCGTCAACCTTCATGGGTTAGGCCCTTTCTTTTTTGCTTTGCGGGGGGGACTTTTTTTGTAAAAAAGTGGGTTCCCCCACACCTTTTTCAAAAAAATCTTATGGATTCGCGTTTGGATAGTTTGAGATAAACATCATCATTTGAGCCATTTAGATATTGTTGGTGATAAAGCATGTCCATTTAGCTTTATTCATAATTCTTTTCCCTTCATCTGCAGGCAGAAACGGCGAATACATAGGATAAACAAATAAAAAATGCAAAATTGACAACGATGATAATGAAGACCTTTGCAAAGGAGGCTAGGCCGAAGCGTATTTTCGCCTTGCCCGCAAGGTCTGTATGGATCCATTCTCTGGCAGTGTAAGCGATGAGCAGCAGAAAAAGAACAAGCAGGCCTATGTCCCCGGAGCGGTAAAAACAGAAGGCCACCAGCATGGCAAGGGTGGCGCCGGCCAAAACCTTTGCGGCGGTTTTCGCCCGGCTCCGGAATTTCGGGCTGGCCAGAACCACGAGCAGAACCCCCACGGCCACGTACCAAAAGGAAAGAAAAGCCTGGACAAGGTCCTTGTCCAAAAAAGGGCGGCTGATGGCATACAGCAGGACATACAGGGTGGGGACGAGGTAAAGGATATGCTTCGTCCTGTTCTCCGGCTCGCGTAGAAAGGGCATTTGGGCCTTTCTTCTATATTGTGGAGGGAAACTGGTTCCACCTGTAAAAAACCTATAATTTCAACTCCTTCTGCCCTGCTTCCCCCAAATGCTTCC
>JAFDHW010000409.1 GCA_019308705.1 Deltaproteobacteria bacterium | reverse complement strand
AGGGAGTTTGCAGACCGCCCCAAAAAGGCGGCGATGCCGGACGGGCACCCCCCCCTGCGGGGACTTCTCTCCGTCCGCCTTGTCGGCGACCATATCCCCGTGTCCGGGCTGGTGCTCGTTTCGGACAAATTGGACGGCGGAGAATTCACGGAAACCGACGAGGCGGTGCTGGCCCAGCTGGCGGCCATGGCGTCGTTGGGACTGCAGCAGATCCAGGCCACCATCCTGGCGGAGCGGCGGGCCGACGAGTTGCGGGGGATTCTGCGTTCCGTGCCCGGGGCGGTGTTCGTCGCCCATGACGCCCGGTGCCGGGAGGTGACAGGCTCCCTGGGGGCCTACGAGATTTTCGGGCTTTCGCCGGAAAACCATATCGGCGCAGGGGTCCGGCAAAAGCTCTGCCCGCGCCTGATCAGGCTGAAGCACGGCGGAAGGGATCTCTCCCCCCGGGAGATGCCCATCCGGAAGGCCGCCGAGGAGGGCATCGAAATCAGGAACTACGAAATGGAAGTGGTTTACCGGGACGGCACCTCCCGGTGGCTGTACGGCTCCGCCGTGCCGCTGTTCGATGAAAAGGGCAAGCCCCGTGGCTCGGTGGGGGCCTTCGTGGACATCACCGAGCGCAAGCGGTTTTCCCAGGAACTGGAGCAGCGGGTGGCCAAGCGCACCGCCCAGGTGGAGGAAGCCTACGCCAAACTGGCGAAGAAAGAGGCGGAGGTCCGCATGATCTCCCGCAAGGTGCTGGAGGCCGCGGAACACGAGCGCAAAAGCGTGGCCCGGGACCTCCACGACGCCCTGGGCTCCAACCTTTCCGCAGCCAAGCTCTACCTGGAACGGGGCTTGCAGGAAACCTTTGGAGCAAACCCGCCGGAGTGGGCCACGGTCGCCGCCGAGCTCGTCAAGGATTCCATCGAGGACGTACGCCGCATCTCGTCCAACCTGTGGCCCGCAGCCTTGGACGAGCTGGGCCTGGCCGCGGCCATCTCCACGGTGCTGGACAAGGCCGCCGCCGCGGGCGGGTTTTCCGTGGAAAAGCACTTCGACCTGGCGAGCGAGGACCTGGTGCCGGACATCAGCATGGCCGTCTACCGCATCGCGCAGGAAGTCGCCAACAACGCCGTGAAGCACTCCAAAGCATCCCTCTTGAAATTTTCCCTGGTCCGGGAAGGTGAAGGACTCCGCCTTTCGGCTTCCGACGACGGCCAGGGCTTCGACCTCGATGAAATCCGGATGAGAAGCCGCGCCGAGGAAAAGAGACTCGGGCTCCTGGGCATGACGGAACGGGCCCGACTCACCGGCGGCTGGCTGCAGGTCCTCTCCGCGCCCGGCCAAGGCACTACGGTGAACGCCTTCTGGCCCAGGGCCATGCGGTGGTAGCCTTGCTTGACACCCCCTCCTCCTTCCTTGCTCTCGCGCGAATCGAACTCGTGAATAATCCGGGTTAGGAAGAAAGGCTGGCTCTGGCCCGGCGGCGGGCGGCGGCCAGCCAGGCACGGGCATACCACGGCAGGTAGCCCGGCAACTGGCGGGCCAAGGAAAACCGGCTTCTGCCGGAGACGCGGCTTCCCCCGGCGCAGGGGACCTCGGCCAGGGAAAGGCCCTGTTCCCAGGCCTTCACGGTCAGCTCCAGGGCCAGGGAAAATCCTGCGCTTCGGGGCCGGACGGCCCGCAGGAACGCCGCGGAATAGGCCCGGAAATTGTTGGTGGGGTCGGCGGTGGGAAGGCCGGCTAAGGCGAGGGAGAGACCCGCGGCGCGCCTCAGCAGGGACTTGGCCGACCGCCCGGCGGAAAGCGGCCTGGCCGCGCCCGCCACCGCCGCGCCTTGCCGCACCGCCTCCGCCAGCCTCGGCACCGCTTCCGGGTCGTCGCTGCCGTCGGCCATGAAGCTTGCCACCACGTCACCCCGGGCCTGGGCAAACCCCGCCCTCATGGCCCGCCCCGGCCCGGGCCCCAGGCCGTTCACCACCCCCCGCGCCTCCTTGGGCCGGTCCTCCATGGCCGCAAGGGCCGCCAGGGTGGAATCCCCCCCAAAATCGCAGACCACCAGGATCTCGTGGGCCATCCCCTTTAGCGCCCGGGAAAGCCCCCGCAGGCAGGGGATGATAGCCTCCCCCTCCTCCCTGGCGGGGATGACCACGCTGATGAGAGGGGCGGGTTTCACGGGATTTTGGGGCAAAGGAGTTCGAACAGGTACCAGGTGGCGGCGTTGGAGAAGACGGGGAAGCCTTCCAGGTTGACCATCTGGAGGAGGGCCAAGTGTTGGGAATTGAAATTTGCCGGCCCACGGACATCCAACCGGCCGTGGTGGAATGTCAAAAGGATTTGCTTGCCAACAAAAAAGGCCAGATGGGCGTTCAGTTTACGTCTTTCATCCTGGTCGGGGTGCTCGATGGGCAATCCGAACATGATGCACATTTCCATGGCGGAAATGATCTTGTGCCGGTCCACGCGGCTTTGCAGGGTGAGGTGGCGAAGGTAGGGGCGCACCTTCTCCTCGATGAGGTTCCAATAATACTCGTGGATGATTTCCGGTGCGCTGGGGATGAATGCAAGGGGATGGCCGAAGTTTTCGCCATATTCTTCACGAAAGGAATCGAACCAGAATTTCAGGTCGTCAAGCCGGACCTTCCGTTGGTCAGTCATTTTCTCCCATTTCAGGGTGTTT
>JAFDHW010000408.1 GCA_019308705.1 Deltaproteobacteria bacterium | reverse complement strand
AAGGACCCTTCAATTGGCACTTAACCTGTTTAAATCCGTATAAATATTTTATTCGGTGAAATTTTTCATGAATAATTCGGGCTAACACCAACAAGAGCAAGACGCATGAAGGTTACGGTTCTGGGAGGCTGCGGCGCCGTGGGCGGTGTGGCGGCAAAAACATTGGCCGCCCAGCCGGATTTTTCCGAGGTGTGCATCGCCGACGCCAACCTCGACAGGCTGGACGAACTGCGCGCCCAATCGCCGGAAGGCAAGATCACGGGAGTCCGCGTGGACGCGGGCAGCAGGGAACAGGTGCAGGAGGCGGTTTCCGGCTCCAGCGTGGTGCTGAACTGCGTGGGGCCGTTTTACAAGACCGTGAAGACCGTGCTTTCCGCGGTCCTGGACGCGGGCATCCCCTACGTGGACATCTGCGACGACGTGGACGTGACCACGGAGATTTTGGACTGGGACCAACGCGCCAAGGACGCCGGGGTGACGGCGCTCATCGGCATGGGATCCTCGCCCGGGGCCACCAACCTCCTGGCAAAATTCGCCGCGGAAACGCTTCTGGACGAAACCGAGTCCGTGGACATCTTCCACGCCCACGGGGGCGAACCCTTTGAAGGCCCCGGCGTGGTGGGCCACCGGTTCCACTGCATGACCATTCCCGTGCCCATGTTCCTGGACGGCAAACTCACCACCGTGGACTACTTCGGGCCGGACGGCATCGCCCTGCGCCAGGAATTCGACTTTCCGGTCCTGGGAAAGGGCGTCATGCTGTACCCCTACCCCCACCCGGAACAGGTCACCCTCCCCCGCTACATTTCCTTGAAACAGGTGACCAACAAGGGCACCGTGCTGCCCAGCGAGTACTACGACCTCACCCGCGACTTGTGCGCCCTGGGCCTGAACTCCAAGGAGCCCCTGGAGGTGAACGGAAAATCCATCACCCCCCACGATTTCGCCGTGGCCTACATCATCAAGATGCGGGAAAAGATCCTGGAAAAAACCGGCTTCGGCGGCCAGCGGGGCTGCTGCAGCGTGGTGGCAAGGGGCGTAAAGGACGGCAGGCCCCTGGAATACCGGTTCCATATGGCCTCCGCCAGCCAGGCCCTGGGCGAGGGCACGGGCATCCCGGCGGCCGCCGGCGTCCTGCTCATGGCCCGGGGAAAGATACGCGAAAAAGGCGTGCTGCCGCCCGAAGGCTGCGTGAATCCCCTGGACTTCATCGAGCTGATTCCCGGCCTGATGCACTTAGACGAAAAGAAGGAAGGCGGCGATTCCTTTGGCGGGGTGATCGTGGAAGAGGTGGATGAACACGGCAACGTGAAGAAACTGGACATCGGATGAGCCGAAGCCGGGAGCAGGACGGCCGGCTGATCCTTGCCGTGGACCACGGCACCTCGGCCATGAAGGCCGCGGCCGTGGACCGGAGGGGCAGGGTCGTGGCCCACGCGTTCCGCCCCATGTCCATCCATTACCTTCCCGGCGGCGGCGCGGAGCAGGACCCCGGCCAGTGGTGGCGCGGCCTGGTTGAGTGCTGCGGGGAGGTCCTTTCCGCGGGTGGGGTGGACCCGCACTCCGTGGCCGCCATATGCGTTTCCAGCACCTTTTCCACCACCGTGGCAACGGGCGGACAAGGCGAGCCGCTTTTGCCCGCCCTCACATGGATGGACGGCCGGGGTGCGCCCCACGTCCGCAGGATGATGGCGGGGTTTCCCAGCATCATGGGCTACGGCGCCGCCAAGGCGCTCAACTGGATCCGCGTCACCGGCGGCGGCCCCAGCCTTTCCGGCAAGGACGACATCGGCCACGCCCTGTGGGTGAAACACGAACGGCCGGAGATCTACGAGCGCACCCGGTGGTTTTTGCCCAGCAAGGACTGGCTCAATTTCCGGCTGTGCGGGGTGGCCGCCGCGTCGTACGACTCCATGAGCCTGTTCTGGGTGAGCGACGCCCGGGACCCGGACAACATCCGCTACCACCCGGGGCTGTTGCGGGCCGCGGGCCTGGACGGTAAGCGGCTGCCGCCCATGGGGCCGTCTACGGGCGTGCTGGGAACCCTGACCCCCCGGGCGGCCGAGGAACTCGGCCTGCCACGAACCGTGAAAGTGGTGTGCGGGTCGCCGGACCACCAGTGCGCGGGCATCGGCGCCGGGGCGGTGGAGGACTTTGACGGCCACCTCTACATCGGCACCTCCTCCTGGGCCCAGTGCACCGTGCCCTTCAAGAAGACCGACGTGCTCCATTCCATCGCGTCGTTGCCCACGGCCATTCCGGGGAAATACTATTGCGTGAACGAGCAGGACATGGCCGGCGGCTGCCTGGAGTTTCTGGCGCGCTCGGTGCTGGGAATGGACGGAGACGATCGCTATGCGCGGATCGACGAACTGGCGGCCGCGGCCCCGGCCGGCGCGAGGGGCGCCATGTTCACCCCCTGGCTGAACGGCGAGCGCACACCCGTGGACGACCACCACGTGCGGGGCGGGTTCTTCAACCTCTCTCCCACCACCGGGCAAGCCGAACTGGCGCGGGCCGTGCTGGAGGGCGTCGCTCTGAACACCCGGTGGAGCCTGGGCTACGTGGACCGGTTCATCGGCCGCAGGATGGAGCCCTTGCGCTTTGTGGGAGGAGGAGCAAGGTCGGAGACCTGGTGCCAGATCCTGGCGGACGTGCTGGACC
>JAFDHW010000407.1 GCA_019308705.1 Deltaproteobacteria bacterium | reverse complement strand
AGAATTCCTCCAATAATCAGACCGTCTTTGGCGCAAGACCCGAAAAACAGCTCCAACGGATTGACAATAACGAAAAATTCGATCTCGGGCAAAATTGCTCATGAATAATCCGGGTTAGCATATCGCCCATATGTTCAAGACTTGGCCAGGTGCAGGCTGACCAGTCGCGCCAGGTCGTCCAGGTGGTTCCAGAAAAAATGGTCCGCGCCGTTGACCACGGCCACGGAGGCGTCGGGGTTCCACTGGGCGGCCAGGACGCGCACCAGTTCCGGCGGTCCGAACTCGTCGCGGGACCCGGAAACCACCAGGCAAAGCCCGGGCATGGGCCGGCCCTGGTGAAAGTCCAGGAAATCCACGGGCGGGGCCACCAGGATGAGGGGATGGGAAAGCATCTGCTCCTGGGCCATGCGCCCCATCACCCACGCGCCGAAAGAGTAGCCCGCCAGGTACACCGGCAGCTTGCCCAGCTTCTCCAGAAAGGCGATGGCCTGGGTCACGTCCTCTTTTTCCGCCTCCCCGCCGCCGTGGGAACCGCCGCTTTTGCCCGTGCCCCGGAAGTTGAACCGCAAGGCGCAGTACCCGGCCTCGGCGAAGGTGCGCGAAAGCCGCGTGACCACGGGGTTGTCCATGTCCCCGCCGTACAGGGGGTGGGGGTGGGTGATCACCGCGGCGCGTTCGGCGTCCGCGCCCTCCAACACTCCCTCCAGGGGCAGCTTGCCGATCTTCACCCGCCTGGTCTTGCGTTTCTTGGCCACCTTTGGTCGTTTCTCGCCCGCCATCCGGATCTTTATTGCTTTCCGCCGCTCCAGCGCAGCTTGGCCTTGAGCACGTCGAAGTAGCTCTGGGCCGGCAGCTTCACCAGCCGCACGGGGTGCTCGGACTTCTCCACCAGCACGGCGTGGTTGTGGGAAATGGGCATGCCCGCCTGGCCGTCGAAGGTGATCGTCACCCCGGACACGTCCGCGCCCCGGTACTCCAGCCCCAGCCGGATCACGGCCGTGTCCGGCACGATGAGGGGCCGGTTGGTGAGGGTGAACGGGCAGATGGGCGTCAGGATGTGGGCCGCCACCGCGGGGTGGATCACCGGACCCCCCGCGGCCAGGTTGTAGGCCGTGGAGCCCGTGGGCGTGGCCACGATGAGCCCGTCCGCCCGGTAGGTGGTGAGGTATTCCCCGTCCACCCAGGTGGGAATGTGCGCCAGCCGCGCCAAGGTGGCGTTGTTCAGCACCACGTCGTTTAGCACCAGCTGCTCGGTGACCTGTCTGCCGTCTTCCATCACCCGCACCGCCAGCCGGGAGCGCTCCTCCACCTGGTAGTCGCCGTCCACCACGGACCCCACCACGCTGTACAGGGCGTCCTGGTTGATTTCGCTTAGAAACCCCACCTCCCCGAACTTGACCCCCAGGATGGGGATGGGGCTCTTTCCCGCCCATCGGGCCGCGGAAAGGAAGGTGCCGTCACCCCCCAAAACCACGATGCACTCCACCTCCGGCGGCGCGGTATCCAGGTCCTGGAGATCGACCCCGGGCTGGGGCGGGGAACTCATCTTCTGGACCACGGTCACCCCCTGGCGGGAAAGCCACCGGGCAAGCTCGTCCGCCTGCTTTTGCGGCTCGGGCTGGGGCTTTATGTAAATGGCGATGATTTTCAAGGCTCATCCTTTCCGGCGGAAAGCTTACTAGCAAACCAACCACCCGGCAAGGGCGCAACCGCGCAAATTCCCTTGCCGTACACCGCCCGCCGTGCAAGCCTTGCCGAAGAGCCGAACTTTTGGTCCACCGGGTTGAACGCCAACGCACACAAAGGAGCAGACCATGAAGGCGAAAACAGCACACTACACCGAGATCGAACCCACCCGCTTCGACGGCGGACCCGCAAAAGGCGTGGACGGCCGCGTGCTCATCGGAAAAGCCGACGGCGCACAAAACTTCTGCATGCGCCTGTTCGTGGTGGACCCCGGCGGCCACACCCCCAAACACTCCCACGGCTGGGAACACGAAATATTTATCCACGCCGGCGAAGGCCACATGCTCCTGGGAGGAGAAACCCGTCCCGTTTCCGCCGGCGCCGCCGTGTTCATCCCCCCCGGCATGGAACACCAGATCCAGAACACCGGCCGCCAACCCCTCATGGTCGTCTGCCTCGTCCCCGCGGCCGCGCCGGAGCTGTAGGGGCGCGGGGGAGGCCTTTTCCCAAAGCCCCTTCCCCGCCTCCCCCTTACCGGTAAGCTTCCGACACACCCAGCTCCAGGCAGGGCATGGATTTCCGGAAGGCGGTGAGCTCCTTCATGTCCAGGGTGGCGAAAAGGCGGGTTCCGCGGCTGCCCGCGCGGGCCAGCACGCGGCCCATGGGGGAGATGACGGCGGAGCGGCCGGGGAAGGTGGTTTTGCCCTCGATGCCGCAGCGGTTGGCCCCGATGACGAAGCACTGGTTTTCCACGGCCCGGGCGCGAAGCAAAAGGTCCCAGTGGGCTTTTCTGGCCGCGGGCCACTGGGCGCACACGGCGAGGATGACCGCGCCTTTTTTGGCTTCGGCGCGGGCGAGCTCGGGGAACCGGAGGTCGAAGCAGGTGATCACGCCCAGTATCCCCCAGGGGGTCTGGCAGACGGCGGGGCGGTCGCCGGGCACAAAGTGCTTGTGCTCGCCGGTGACCGGGAACAGGTGCACCT
>JAFDHW010000406.1 GCA_019308705.1 Deltaproteobacteria bacterium | reverse complement strand
AAGCATTACGACCAGAGCATCGACGACCCCGAGACCTTCTGGGGAACCATGGCGAAGGAGCTTTTCTGGTACGAGCCCCCCAAGAAGATCCTCGAATACAATTTCGACGTCACCAAGGGCGACGTGTTCCACACCTGGTTCGAAGGCGGCAAGACCAACGCCTGCTACAATTGCGTGGACCGCCACGTCCAGGCGGGCAAGGGCGGCAAACGGGCCATCGTGTGGCAGGGCGAGCCGGACGAGGACACCAAAACCCTCACCTACGCCGAGCTTTTGGAGCAGGTGAAGCGGTTCGCCAACGTGTTGAAAAAAATGGGCGTGAAAAAGGGCGACTGCGTGACCCTGTACATGCCCATGGTGTGGCAGCTTCCCGTTGCCCTCCTTGCCTGCGCGCGCATCGGGGCCATGCACTCCGTGGTGTTCGGAGGGTTTTCCTCCGAAGCCCTGGCCCAGCGCATCCAGGAATCCGAATCCAAGGTCCTGGTGACCATCGACGTCACCATCCGCGCGGGCAAAAAGCTCCCCACCAAACAGGACGCGGACCGCGCCCTTCAAACCTGCCCCAGCGTGGAAAAGGTCATCGTGGTGCAGAGAACCGGCGAGGACTGCCCCATGACCCCGGACCGGGACAGCTTCTGGGACGACGAGATGGCCGCGGACGACGTGTCCGGCGACTGCCCCTGCGAGCCCATGGAGGCCACCGAGCCGCTGTTCCTGCTCTACACCTCCGGGTCCACGGGCAAGCCCAAGGGTCAGGTCCACACCACAGGCGGCTACCAGGTCTACACCGACCTCACCTTCCGGTGGGTGTTCGACATCAAGGACGACGACCTGTACTGGTGCACCGCGGACATCGGCTGGATCACGGGGCACTCCTACATCGTGTACGGACCCCTTTCCAACTGCGCTTCCGTGTTCATCTACGAGGGCACGCCGCTGTATCCCGGGCCGGACCGGGCCTGGGAGCTGATCGAACGCTACGGCGTCACTATCTTCTACACCGCGCCGACGGCCATCCGCGCCCTGGAGCGCCAGGGGGATGAATATCCCCGAAAGTACGACATGCCCACCCTGCGCATCCTGGGCACCGTGGGCGAGCCCATCAACCCCGAGGCCTGGCAGTGGTTCCACAAGAACGTGGGCAAGGAACGCTGCCCCATCGTGGACACCTGGTGGCAGACGGAAACCGGCGGCATCTGCATCACCCCGCTGCCCGGGGCCTGGCCCACCAAGCCCGGATCCGCCACCTTCCCCTTCCCGGGCATCAAGACCCGGGCGGCCAACCCGGGCATCAACGAGCCGGAAAAGCGCGGCGAGCCCATGCCCCCGGGCCAGCCCGGCCACCTGTGCATCGAACGCCCATGGCCGGGGCTTTCCAAGACCATCTACAAGAACCACGACCGGTGGGTGGACACCTATTTCTCCCAGTTCCCGGGCATGTACTTCACCTCAGACGGCGTTTTGATCGATTCGGAGGGCTACCACTTCCTCCAGGGCCGGGTGGACGACGTGATCAACGTGTCCGGCCACCGCATCGGCACCGCGGAGGTGGAGTCCGCCATCGTGGAGCACCAAAAGGTGGCCGAGGCCGCGGCCGCGGGCGTGCCCCACTCCCTCAAGGGCCAGGGCATCTACGTGTTCGTCATCCTGAAGCAGGGCGAAAAGGGTTCCCCGGAACTGGAAAAGGAGCTCAAGGAACTGGTCCGCAAGGAGATCGGTCCCATCGCCACCCCGGACTGGATCCAGTTCGCCCCGGCCCTGCCCAAGACCAGAAGCGGCAAGATCATGCGCCGTGTCTTGAGGAAGATCGTGGAAGGCAAGACCAACGAGCTGGGCGACACCTCCACCCTGGAGAACGCCGAGGTCATCGACGAGCTGAAAAAAGGCAGGGAAAAGACCAAGGAGACGTAAAGCACCATGCGAAACCCCCATTACGCCTATACAAAGGCCCGGCAGGACTACCGCCGCCTGGCCGCGGCGGGCCACGTGTTCGCCATGCGCAACCTGGGCATGATGTACGAAAACGGCACGGGCGTGCCCAGGCTCCCCTCCGAGGCGGCCCGATGGTACAAGAAGGGCGCGGAAAAGGACGATCCCGTGTGCCTGTTGCGCCTGGGCATGCTGCTGGCCAACGGCCGCGGCGTGCCCCGGGACCGGCCCGCGGCCTTTGCCGCCCTCCACCGCGCCTATACGCTGGGGGAAACCGCGGCCGGAGCCGCCCTGGCCCGGCTGGTGGACGCCATGGACCCGGAGGAGGCAAACCGCGCCGCCAAGGACGCGGGGCTGTCCCAAAAGGACCTGGAAGAGCTTGCCTCCCT
This sequence comes from Deltaproteobacteria bacterium, assembly GCA_019308705.1. Lineage (GTDB taxonomy): Bacteria > Desulfobacterota > Desulfobacteria > Desulfobacterales > Desulfatibacillaceae > JAHJUF01. The sequence goes on along the minus strand of JAFDHW010000406.1, from coordinate 372 downwards.
CAAGGAACGACCTTCCTGAACCCCTGGAAAAAACGCGAAAGGCGGCTTATGCCCGAAATGATGGAAAACCCGCGCGAGGCCTTCCGTTTCCTGGTCCAGCCTTCGGATCCCCTCCTGGCCGAGCTGGAGGAGGAAGCCCGGAAGGAGGACATCCCCATCGCCGGGCCGGTGGTATGCGCCCTGCTCTCTATCCTGTGCCGGGCGATCCGCGGCCGCCGGGTGCTGGAACTGGGCACGGCCCACGGCTACTCGGGCATCCACCTGGCCCGGGCCTGCGCGGGCGAGGGAGCCTGCCTCACCACCGTGGAGGCCAACGGCGACATGATCCGCCGGGCCCGGGAAAACTTCGCCAGGGCCGGCCTGGCCGACCGG
>JAFDHW010000019.1 GCA_019308705.1 Deltaproteobacteria bacterium | reverse complement strand
GCCATCGGACATGGTGGCCCTGGAGCGGGCCGGGGTGTTCTCCGGCCGGTACCACGTGCTCCAGGGCGTGCTCTCGCCCATGAACGGCGTCGGGCCGGACAGCCTGCGCATGGCCGAACTCTTCGCCCGGGTCAAAAGCGGGGAGGCCAGGGAGGTGCTGGTGGCCGTGTCCGCCACCATGGAAGGCGAGGCCACGGCCTCCTACATCCGGGACAGGCTGAAGGGCGCGGATGTCCGGGTGAGCCGCCTGGCCACGGGCATCCCTGTGGGCGCGGACTTGAAATATATGGACAGCCTCACCCTAAAACGCGCCATCGACCACCGCACGGACGTGGAAAGCGAATGAAACAGCCCGGCGACAGCGACATCTTCACCTGCCGGATGTGCGGCAAGTGCTGCCACGGGTACGGCGGAACCTACGTGGACGAGCGGGAGACCGCCGCCATCTGCGAATACCTGGGCATAGGCCGGGAAGACTTTGAAAAGCGCTACACCGCCCCTTCGGGCGGGCGCCGGGTGCTGGCCCAGAAGGCCGACGGCTACTGCGTCTTCTTTGATGAAAAGTGCTCCATCCATCCGGTCAAGCCCGCCATGTGCCGCCAATGGCCCTACCTGCGGGCCGTGCTGGTGGATCCGGGCAACTGGCTCGCCATGGCCGCCTCCTGCCCGGGCATGGACCCGGACGCTCCCCGGGGAAAAATCGTCCGCGAGGTCGAAAAAAGGCTCAAACAGGCCGCCGAGGACACGTTTTCCTTTGACAGGAGCGGCCCGGGCCGGTAAGACCATTCCCAAAGAGGGAGGCCGACCTCCTCATGCCCGTTGAAACGGGCGCAAAAACCAAGGCAAGGTACAGAAAAAAAACAAGGAGCCACGAAGGCCGATCCCCGGCGGGGTTCGGCTTTTTTTGTGGAAAAACCGTCGGCAGGAAGCCGTCTTGACCGCCGCCACCGCGGCAAACACACAAGACAAGGAGATTTACATGAAAAAGACAGCTTTCATCATCCTGGCGGCCCTGTTTGCGGCGGCGCCCGCGTGGGCGCACTTCGGCATGGTCATCCCCACGGACTCCATGGTCATGCCCGAGGACGACCGCGCCCTCGTCCTGACCCTGTCCTTTTCCCATCCCATGGAGATGGTCGGCATGCCGATGGAAAAGCCCGTGGCCTTCACCGTTACGGTCAACGGCAAAACCACGGACCTGACGCCTTCCCTTGCCGAAATCCGGGTCATGGGGCAGCCGGCCTGGAAAGCGTCCTTTCCCGTGCGCAGACCCGGGGTGTACGCCTTTGCCATGGAGCCAGCGCCCTACTGGGAGCCCGCGGAGGACTGCTACATCGTGCACCTGACCAAGACCGTGGTGGCCGCCTTTGGCGACGAGGACGGCTGGGATGCGGAACTGGGGCTGAAAACCGAAATCGTGCCCTTGACCCGGCCGTTCGGCCTGTACGCGGGCAACACCTTCCAGGGCGTGGTGAAGATGGACGGCGAGCCCGCGCCCTATTCCGTGGTGGAGGTGGAGTACTACAACAGGGACAAGACCCACGCGCCGCCCAACGACTACATGGTGACCCAGTCCGTCAGGGCCGACGCGAACGGCGTATTCACCTACACCGCGCCCTGGGCCGGGTGGTGGGGCTTCGCCGCCCTGAACGAAGCGGACGAAACCATCATCCGCGACGGCGAACAAAAACCCGTGGAACTGGGCGCCGTCCTGTGGGTGGAGTTCGTGGCGGGAAAGTAAGGGATATGCGGGGGAAACCTTTTTATCCCGGATTATTCATGAGCAATTTTGCCCGAGATCGAATTTTTCGTTCGTTTCGATCCGTTGGAGCTGTTTTTTCGGGTCTTGCTCCAAAGACGGTCTGATTATTGGAGGAATGCTGCCATTCGGGCAAAAAATTGTTCACCCTTCGGGCTCGCCCGATTTCCGCGCTGGCCGCGTTATCGGGGCTCCTTCACCCCTCCAGCCTTGCCAGCACGGAAATCAGGCTTCGTGAAGAATCCGGGTTATGGGAAAAAGGGGCTCCCCCGCACCCTCCCCACGAACGGTTGGTGATAGCGGAGGCTATAGGAGGCGTTTTCCCATGAAGAACGGTTGGTTGCCCATTTGCGGGTTGATGGCGGCGGTCCTGCTGGGGGTTTCTCCCGCCCTGGCGCACCGGGTGAACGTGTTTGCCTGGACCGAAGGGTCCACCGTGCGCGTGGAGGGAAGCTTCGCCGGCGGCAAGCCCGTTTGCGGGGGGCTGGTGACGGCCATGGACGCCGCCGGAGAGCAGGTGGCCTCCTGCACCATGGACGAAAACGGCGAATGCTCCTTTGAGGCCGCGCCCGGGCAGAGGCTCACCGTGGTCCTGGACGCGGGCCTGGGCCACCGGGGCGAATGGGTGGTGCGCGAGCAGGACTGGGGCCTGGCGTCCGCGCCAATGGATGAAGCGCCAAAAACGGGGACAGAGCCCGTCCCCGCCGGTGCGGCCGGAGCGGGGCAGGCGCCATCCCCCGCCACGGAGGCGGTTTCCGTTCCCGGGCCCCCCGGCCGGGCCGTCGCGCCCTGCCTGAGCGCCGAAGACGTGGAGCGGATCGTGGGCCGGGCCCTGGAAACCCGGCTGGCCCCCCTGCGCAAGACCCTGGCCGAGGCCATGGACCCCAAGCCCGGGATTCGGGACATCGTGGGCGGCGTCGGCTGGATCCTGGGCGTCTTCGGCGCGGCGGCCCTGGCGGCGTCGCGCAGGAAAGGGGACGGAAAGTAACCCGTGATCGCGGAGCCCTTTGCCTTTGGCGATTCGCCCATGCACCGGGCCGACCCCCGGCTGCGCGCGGTGTTTGGCGCGGCGTTCGCCTTTGTCACGGCCGTGGCGTGGGAGTTCGACGCCATCCTGGCCGCCCTTTTCCTGGCCGTGGCCATGGCCGCGGCCGCGCGCCTTTCGCCCTGGCGGCTCGCAAAAAGGCTTTTTTTTGTCAATGGATTCATCGCCCTGTTGTGGATCGTGGTGCCGGCCACTTACCCGGGCCGGGCGGTTTTTTCCCTGGGGCCGGTGCACCTTTCCGCGGACGGCCTGTGGGTGGTGGCCAGGATCACCATCAAGTCCAACGCCATCGTGCTTTCCACCTTGGCGCTTCTGGCCACCATGCCCATGGCCAGCCTGGGCCAGGCCATGTACTTTTTCCGGGTGCCGCAAAAGCTGGTCATGCTCATCCTTTTGACCTACCGCTACATGTTCGTCATGGAAAAGGAATACGGCCGGCTGTTGCGGGCGGCCCGGGTGCGGGGGTTTTCCGCGGACACTTCCATGAACACCTGGCGCACCCTGGGTTACCTTCTTGGCATGCTGTTCGTCCGGGCGGACCAGCGGGCGCGGCGGGTGCACCAGGCCATGCTGTGCCGGGGGTTTTCCGGCCGCTACCCCAGCCTGGACGCCTTCTGTTTTCGAAAAACGGACTGGGCCTGGGCCGCCGCCATGGTGTGCGCCCTGGCCCTGGTTGGAGGACTAGAATGGGCGAAGTGGCCCTTGAGCTGAACGACGTGCGATACGCCTACCCCTCGGGCCGCAAGGTCCTTTCGGGGGTTTCCCTGTCCCTGGAGAAGGGCCAGCGCCTGGGCCTGGTGGGGGCCAACGGCGCGGGAAAGACCACCCTGCTTCTGCTCATCATGGGGCTTTTGGAAAAGACCGGCGGGACCATCCGCGTGCTGGGAAAAGAGGTGGCCTCCACCCGCGACTTCGCCTGGGTGCGCAAACGGGTTGGCCTGTTGTTCCAGAACGCCGACGACCAGCTCTTCTGCCCCACGGTGCTGGACGACGTGGCCTTCGGGCCCCTGAACATGGGGGCCTCTCCCAGGGAGGCGCGGAAGACGGCCGAGGCCGTGCTTTCCCGCCTGGGGCTTTCCCACCTGGCCAGGCGGGTGTCCCACCGGCTTTCCGGCGGCGAGAAGAAGCTGGTGTCTTTGGCCACGGTCCTGGCCATGGAGCCGGCCGTGCTCCTTCTGGACGAGCCCACCGCGGGCCTGGACGAGGAGGCGGCCCGCCGGCTCATCGGGGTGGTGAAGGGTCTTTCCACGGCCTGCATCATCGTGAGCCACGAGTACGAGTTCCTGAAGGAGACCACCAGCCGCATCGCCGGGCTGGCCGAAGGCACGGTCGCTTTTGACGAGGAATCTTCCCTGGTGCACACCCATGTGCACGTCCATCCCGCGGGCAAGGTGCCCCACAAGCACGTGTGACGCCTTTTTCCATGTGTTTTGGTGGCAAAGAAACCCATCGATGCAGGAAGCCCTGTTTTTTTTGATGGAACGACCTGTAATATTGCTTGACATAAAATTGCTTGTTTAATATCATGCTGTCATGTCCTTCCGGACCAGGGGTTTCCTGTGCCCCTGCCGAAGGCCTCCCGGAAAAAAGGAAAGCCTCCCCCTGGAGCTTTCGTATAGCCCGGACTTTCGCAGTCCTCCCCTTATTTGGATGGAACGCCCGCCTGTCGAGAATCCAGTGAGCAGCTCAACAGGAAAACGGCTTCTTTAGCTCCTGCGCACCCGGCAATGGCATGGCCGGGGTAGGCAGGAGTTACGTGTACACTCATTTTCAGGGAGGTTGGTCTCATGCCCCAAGGTACCGTGAAGTGGTTCAACGACAAAAAGGGTTTTGGCTTCATCGAGCAAGAAGACGGCGAAGACGTGTTCGTGCACCACACCGCCATCAACATGCCTGGGTTCCGCACCCTTTCCGAGGGGGAAAAGGTCAGCTTCGAGATCGAGCACGGCCAGCGGGGACCGGCGGCCAAGAATGTCCAACGGACGTAGCAAGGCCTGAGCCCGGAGGACCTGCCTTTTCCTGCCGGCCCGTTCCACGACGAGCCTCCATCCCGCGGGCCATGCGAAGAACCGGAATGCCGGCGGAGTCTCCGCCGGCCTCGGGCGCGATTTTGCGGCGGATCAGTCTGCGGAAAACAGGTAGCCCACGGACCTTACGCTTTTGAAGTGCTTGGGTTTCTTGGGGTTTTCCTCGAAATATTTCCTGAAGCGGACCAGAAAGTTGTCCACCGTGCGGGTGGAGGTGCGCCCGGAATACCCCCAGGCCACCTCCAGAAGCTCCTTCCTGGACAGCGCCCGCTTGGGGTTGTCGAAAAACACCCGCAAAAGCCGCGCTTCCTGTTCCGAGAGTTGGATGGTTCCCGCCCGGCACCAGGCCGTGCGGGAAGCCAGGTCCACCTGGTTTTGGCCGAACCGGACCATCTTGGGCTCCCCGGCCCCTTCGGCTCCGCGCCCGCGGGACCGCGCCAAGAGCCTTTCCACCCGCAGCAAGAACTCCTCCAGGTCAAAGGGCTTGACCATGTAGTCGTCCACTCCGTGGCGCAGCCCCTCCACCCGGTCCCTGGCCTCGCCCCGTGCGGACAAGATCAGGATGGGCACCTTCTCGTCCTGGGTGCGGATGCGCCTTAACACCGTGATGCCGTCCATGCCCGGGAGCATGACGTCCAGCACGATGAGGTGCGGACAGACCTCCTCCCACAGGGCGAGCGCCCGGGGGCCCGAGTCCGCTACGGCCACCTCGTAGCCGGAAAGAGACAGGTTCAGCTTCAGACCCTCGGCGATGTGCTTTTCGTCCTCCACCACCAGGATGCGCGTGGTGGAAGGGTCGTTGGCCAGTACCATGGCTAGGCCGTTTCCCTTTCCCCGGATTCGGCCGGCACCTGCTTTTTTTTCGGCCGGCTGCGTTTGTTCTCCCGCGCCACGGGCAGCACCAGGGTGAACACGGTCCCCTTGCCCGGCCCCGGGCTTTGGGCCTTTATCTTCCCCTTGTGCAGCCCCACGATGCTCTTGACCAGGTACAGCCCCAGGCCCGTGCCCATGGCGTGGGCCTTGGAGGGGTCTCCGGCCTGGTAGAACTTCTTGAACACCCGCTTTAAATCCTTCTTCTCCAAACCCAGGCCGCGGTCGGCAAAATCCAGCACCACCCTCTTTTTGTCCGTGCGCAGGGCCACGTCCAGGCGCGGGGGGTTGTCTCCGGCGTATTTCACCGCGTTGGAGAAAAGGTTGCTCAAGAGCATGTCAAAAAGGGGCTTGTTCATCCGGCACAGGGCTTTGCTGTCCTTTTCCGGCAAATGCACGGAAAGCTCCGGAAAAAGGTCCTTGTTCTTTTCGGCGAACTCCCGCGTAAGGCGCATGGGGTCTTCCAGGACAAAGGGCTCCTTGAAGCTTTTGCCCTCGATGCGGGCAAGGTTCAAGATGCGGTTCACGTTGTCGGAAAGCCTTCGCACGTCCGAGACCATGTAGCCCAGGTAGCGCTGGGTTTCCTCCGGGGAAAGCTGGTGGCGGGAGAAGGTCTCCAGGTAGAGCTTGAGCGAGGTGACCGGGGTTTTCAGCTCGTGGGTGAAGTTGTTGATGAAGTTTCTCTGCATCCTGGCCTGGCGGCGGGATTTCTGGGTGTAGACGAAAAACAGGAAGATGCCCAGAAAGATGATTCCCACCAGGATGCTAAGGACCAGGATCACCACCCAGGTGGACAGGGAGGTGAACTGGGAGGGGTCCACGTTCATGCGGCGGGCGAGGGCCTTTAAGCGGGAGGAGGCGCCCACGTACCAGTAGATGTACAAGAACAGCGACCCGGCCAGGGCCAGGATGGAGAGCACCAGGATCAGGACGGGATGGAAAAACCAACGCGGTTCGTTCATGAACGGCCCTTGGCGGGATGGGGGGTTATGGGTCGCTGTGCGGCAAGAACATAATTCATCGCCGCGGCGGGCACAACCGCCGGGCTGGGCCGGGCGTCAGGCCACCGTTGCCGCGCTTTTCTGGAGGGCGTCCACGGCCAGGTCCGCGGCCAGGTCCACCAGGTCCCGGCAGGGGCCCCTGCCCCCGTGGTCCGCGAAATCCTCCCACCCGGAAAACCGCCGCCCAAGGATGCCCTGGCACTCGGTGGACCCGGCCTGGGCGCGGAAGGCGGAAAGCACGCCCTTGCCCGTGCCAAAGGGCTCGGCCGGGCCTGTGGGGCGCTCCCGCAGCAGGTTCATGTGGCCGCGGAGAAACGGACCGAAGCTCCTTATGTAGGAGATGCGGCGGATGTCCAGGCCCAGAACCAGGTTGAGCGCCAAAACGGCGCCCACCAGCGCGCCGCAGGCCCCACCCGAGTACCCGGCCCCTCCATCGAACACGAAGGACAGCCGGGTCAAGAGCGGGTCGTTTACCCCCGTGGCGTCCGCCACTTTTGCAAGCACGGCTTCCGCGCAGTGGAAAGGCGGCTCCTTTGAGGCCCCGGTTTCCGGCAGCGGCTTTTTGGTTTCGTCCCAAAGCCAGGCCATGGCCCCGTGGATGTGGCGCACGCATCGGCCGACCCGGTGCGGCCCCAAAAAATAGCGCACCTGCCCGGAAAGGGTGTAAAAATCGCATCCCCCGATGCGCTGGCGGCACCGGGTGGTGCCGTAGGCATCCTCAAAGAACCGGGCGTAGGCGTGCACCCTTTCGGCCACCGCCCGGTTGGCCGCGGGGCCGCCCCGCCTGAGCGCCCTGCGGTGGAAAAGCGCCAGGCCCAGGCACCCGCCGGACACCACCCCGCAGGTGGAGCCGCTGGCCGCCACGCCCCCTTCCAGGCCCGTGGCGGCCTTCAGCACCCGGTCGTTTTTCTGGCCGGTCATGTCCTGGAAAACTTCCAGGGAGGCCAGGCCTCAGTTCATGTCCTTGACCAGGACGAACCCGGCCCGGACGCCCCAGTATTCGCGCAACAGCCTTTCCATGGCCATCCTCCCGGCAAAAACACGTTTCTGGGTCCGGTTTCAGCTAACCCGGATTATTCATGAGCAATTTTGCCCGAGATCGAATTTGTCGTTATTTTCAATCCGTTGGAGCTGTTTTTTGGGTCTTGCGCCAAAGACGGTCTGATTATTGGAGGAATGCTGCCATTCGGGCAAAATTGCTCATGAATAATCCGGGCTAAATGCCTGGGCATCCTACCCCCCTAGCCGCCATCCGGCAACCCCCCGGCCCGCGTGGGCAAAAGCAGAGGATCAAGCACCTGGGAAAATTGACAAAACCTTGGGAGCGAAGTAGGATTGCGGAGTTTGCGTTCAGGCCATACGATTTCCCCACGTTTCCTGAGGATACCCAACCGGCTCCCCGCGGCCGAATGCCGTCGGGGGCCTGATTTTGCTGCCCAAGGAGGAGGACCCATGGAAGATCGATTCTGGCGGAAATCGTATGACCCCGGCATGGAGGACCTGGATCCCTCGGTGTGGGAAACCACCTACGTGAGAGCCGTGCGCGACGGCCTGGACCGTTTCCCCGACAAGGCGGCCTTCTATTATATGGGCGCCAAGGTCACTTTCCGGGAACTGGACGTCCTCTCCAACCGGTTCGCCGACATGCTGATTTCCGCCGGCCTTGCCAAGGGCGACGTGGTGGGCATCAACCTGCCCAACATCCCCGAGTACGTCATCGCCTGGCTGGGCACCTTAAAGGCCGGGTGCGTGGTCTCCGGCATCAGCCCTCTTTTGTCCTCCGAGGAGATGATCCATCAGCTCGCGGACTCCGACGCCAAGGGTCTGGTGACCTTGGACGCCATTTTTGAAAACCGCTTGGTGCCCATCGCCGGTGAGCTTCCCCAGCTCAAGGTGGTGGTCGCCACCTCCATCGGCACCTTCCTGCCCTTTGTCAAGCGCACCCTGGGCAAGCTGTTGAAAAAGATCCCCACGGGCAAGGTGACCTCCCTTGCCGGAAAACGGGTGATCGAATTTAGGGACCTGCTTGTCCCTGGCAGGTATTCCGACTCCCACCCGGACGTGGAGATCACGCCGGACGACACGGCGTATCTCCAATACACCGGGGGCACCACGGGGCTTCCCAAGGGCGCCATGCTCACCCATAGAAACGTGATGGCGGACCTGCTCATCGTCCAGCGCTGGCTGGGGTGGAACCCCGGCGAGGGCCTGGCCCTTTCCGGGTTTCCCTTCTTCCACATCGCCGGGCTTTTCTTCTGCGAAAACTGCGTGTACTTGGGCTGGACCCAGGTGCTCATCCCCAACCCGCGCGACACGGACGCCATTTGCAAGCAGTACGCCAAGTACCGCCCCACCACGCTGGTGAACGTGCCGTCCCTTTTTCAGCTTTTGCTGGCCAACCCCAAGTTCCGCCAACTGGACCACTCCCAGTTGGAGGTCTGCATCTCCGCGGCCAGCCCCTTCCCGGAGGAGTCCCAGAGGGAGCTGGAGTCCGTGGTGGGCGAGGGCAAGCTCCTGGAGGTCTACGGCATGACCGAAACCTCGCCCTTGACCGTCATGAACCCCATGAAGGGCGAGAAGAAGCTGGGGTCCATCGGCCTGCCGCTCATCAACACGGACATAAAGCTTCTGGACACCACCACCGGCGAGCCCGTGCCCGTGGGCAGCCCGGGCGAGATGTGCATCAAGGGTCCCCAGGTCATGGCCGGGTATTACAAGAAGCCCGAGGAAACCAAGAAGGCCGTGGACGAGGACGGGTACATGCACACCGGCGACGTGGCCGTGTTCGACGAGGACGGCTACCTGCGCATCGTGGACCGCACCAAGGACATGATCATCGTCTCCGGGTTCAAGGTGTTCTCCCGCAAGGTGGAGGACATCCTGGCCGAACACCCGGCTGTGGAAATGATCGCCATCACCGGCCGTCCCAACCCGGAGCGGCCGGGCTCGGAACTGGTGAAGGCCTTCGTCACCCTGGGCGCCGCCTACAAGGACAAGGATCCCGAAGAGGTGAAGCAGGACATCGTCAAGATGGCCAAGGCCAAGCTCGCCCCCTACGAAGTCCCCAAAGAGGTCGAAATCCGCGAAGAACTTCCCATGACCGCCGTGGGCAAGATCGACAAGAAGCAATTGCGGAAATAGAAGAAGCCGGTCGTCGGGGAACCCTTTTTGTGCAAAAAGGGTTCCCCCACACCCCTCCCCGAAACTCCCGGACCGGGAATGCCGCGCATTCCCTTGGGTTCGGCCGGGCCACACGGCATACGGATCAACGGCCGGTTCCGTCCGTGTTTCCGGTGGACACCGGCCGGGCTGGCTGAGGTTCATGGCATGGAAAGGCTGAAACCCGTAGCCCCCGATGAATCCTTGCTTTCCGAAAGCCTGGAACAGGTCATCCCCTTGCGGCGGTCCCACCCGGAAAATTCATCCTGAAGCCCTTCATTCCAATCCCAGCTTCGCGGTTTGTGCGACCTCTTCGGCCATTTTGGGCCACAGGGAGGGGTAGGCCAGGCCGTGGCCCAGGTCTTCGTAAAGCGACAGGCGGGCGTTTTGCAGGGCGTCCGCGGTGGCTCGGCCGTGAGCCGGGGGAATGAGGGGATCGCGTTGGCCGTGGAGGACCAGGGCGGGGACGGCCACCCGGGAAAGTTCTTCGGCGCGGGGAGGCGCGGACAGCACCGCGGCGGTCTGGCGGGCCACGCCCGGGGGGTAGAAGCACCGGTCAAAGGAGACCGCCGCCATCTTTCGCTCGTGGTCCGGGTCAAAGGCGGGACTGCCGCCGGAAAACACGGTGAACACCCACACCATGTGCTCCACGTAGGCTTTGCGGTCGTTGGGGGGCACGGCGAGCAAGGCGGCCACGGCGTCGTCCGCGGGCGGGGCCAGGTCCTTGCCGCCGGGAGTGGACTCCATGGACACCAGGGCGGACACCTTTTGGGGAAAGTTCAGGGCCAGGCGCTGGGCGATCATCCCGCCCATGGACACCCCGCACGCGCAGGCGGACTGGATGCCCAACGCGTCCAGCAGTCCGGCCGCGTCCGCGGCCATGTCCGCCAGGGTGTAGGGGATGTCCGGCTCCTTTCCCTGCTCCCCGGCCTGGAGCACCTCCAGGAGGTTGGGGACCCCCGCGGAATCCATCTTCTCGGACAGCCCCACGTCCCGGTGGTCGTACCGGATCACCCGGAAACCCCGTGAAGCGAGGTCCTCCACCAGGGCCTGCGGCCACCGCACCAGTTGCCCGCCCAGCCCCATCAACAGCAGAATGCACGGGTCCGAAGCGTCCCCGAACGCCTCGTATTCCAGCTTCATCCCGTTCGCTTCCACGTTTGCCAAGGCAATCCTCCCCTTGCCGTACAAAGGAAATGCGGAACATTCCCGAACCAAGGTTTGTCGGGGAAGGGGGTGCAGGGGCCTTCACCCCTCCCCCAGTCTTCTGGCGATCTCCCGTGCCGGGATGAGGCCGGTGGCGGCGGCGGAGACGATGTTTCCGGCCACGCCGGGGCCGTCTCCGGCCATGAACAGGCCCCTGACCGAGGTTTCCAGGTTGCCGTCGGTGTCCACCTGGGTGGCGAAGAACTTGATCTCCGGGGCGTAGAGCAGGGTTTCGTCGTTGGCCACGCCGGGGATGACCATGTTCAGCCGCTCCAGGGCTTCCACCAGGTTGGCGGTGATGCGCTCGGTGAGCGCCATGGCGATGTCGCCGCACACCACGTGGGTGAAGGTGGGGCTGACCCAGGATTTTTTCACCCGGCTCCAGGTGGACCGGCGGCCGCGTTTCAGGTCGCCGTAGCGCTGGAGGATGGGCAGGCCGCCGCCCACCACGGAGGCCAGCCTGCCGATGGCCTCGCCGTAGGCCTGGTTGTCCGTGACCGGCTCGTTTAGCACCACCTTGGAGAGCAGGGCGAAGTTGGTGTTTTCCGACTTCTTGTCCCTGAAGGCGTGGCCGTTGACGCAGGCGAAGTCGCGGTAGGTTTCCCGCACCACGTAGCCCCGGTGGTTGGTGCAGAAGGTGCGGGTCTGGTCGTCGTACTTCCGGGTCTGGATGAAAAAGGTGGGGTCGTAGATCACGCGGCACAGGTCCGCCATGGTTTCGTGGTGCACCTCCACGCGCACGCCGACTTCGATGCCCCGCTGGCTGACGTCGATGCCGTGGGCCGCGGCCACCCGGGCCACCCACTCCGCGCCGGACCGGCCCGGGGCCAGGACCGCGTACTTGCAGCGGTAGGTGGCCTTGTCCGTGACCACGGCCTTGACCCGCCCGCCTTCCACCACCACGTCCTTGGCCTTTTCTCCCGTGTGGATGGTGACGCGTTTGCCGATTTCGTCCACCATGTCGCGGATGTGGTTGGGCAGGCGGTCCGAGCCCAAGTGCTTCTGGCGGATGAGGAGGAGCTCCACCCCGTGGCGGCGGGCGTTCTTGCGGATCTCCCGGGCCGCGTCCATGTCCGTGGGATACGCCGGGGCGTCCATGCCGAACCGGTTGAAGATCTGTTCGGTCTGGTCGATGAGCGTTTCGGCCCCTTCGCGGCCCACGAACTGGGTGAGGTCGGTCTTTCCCAGCCGGGGGATGAAGTTCAGCTTGCCGTCGGAAAAAAGTCCCGCGCCGCCCACGCCGGAGAGGATCTGGCAGGGGTCGCACCCCAAACACTTTCCGGCCTTGTCGTTTAAGGGGCACAGCCGCTTTTCCGGCCCCTGGCCCTGCTCCACCAGGAGGACCCGGGCGCTCGTGTTCTCGCCCAGGGAAAGGGCGCAGAAAAGCCCCGCCGGCCCGCCGCCCACGATGACCGCGTCGTAATCATTATGATGTGCTGCGGCATCCATGGCGATTTCCCTTCGAGTCACAAGCGGACGCGGATGCGCCGCCGGCGGGCCTTGTTGTTGTCCCTGCTCCGAAGGTGAAGCAGGCGGGCGACGGGTTCCTCCACCATGCCCCGCAACCCGCCATGGCCGCGGGGCTTCGGTCTGGTTCGTTTCCTGCCTCCACGAAGCAAGGATACTCGTCCCACGGGTGACTAGCAACAAGGGCAAGGGAATTTTCCGGGTTATTCACATTGCGGCGGGGAAGTCACGAAGGGCTTGAGCAGCCACGGGGGTCTGGATGATTTCGTCGAGGCGGCGGAAAGCGTCCGGCGGTCGGGCCGCGGAACCCCGCACGCCGCTCAGCGGGACGCCTTCTTGTCCCTGTATTCCGCCAACAGCCCGCGGATCTGCTCCAGGACCTCCGGGGGGTACAAATCTCCGGCCAGCTCCTGCCCCAGGGGCGCCAGCATCTCCTTCATCCGCCTTTTCTCTTCCGCGGTGGAGCGCGCCATGGTCAGGCCGTATTGCCGCATGGCCTCCAGGGCCTTGGCGTTGTCGCGGCGGGAGGCCCGGCAGAAGGCGTCCTGCCAGGTTGTCAGCCGTTTTTCGATGTTTTCTTGGCACCAGCCGGGGAGGGCCTCCCACGCGGAAAGGGAGCTTGTGCACATGGCCGGGGAATAGCGCACGTCGGTCATGTTGATGTACTTGACTACGGAATACAGCTGGGTGGCCACGGCCCAGATGGGGGGGCCAAGGTAGGCGTCGGCCCGGCCCCGGCGCAGGGCGTCGTTGAAATCCGGAACCTCCACGTGCACGAAGTCGGCGGAGAGCCTGCGGAAAAACGCCTGTTCCATGGGCCCCATCCAGGTGAGGAACCGGCCCCGGCGCATGTCCTCCACGCTGGTGACGGGCCGGTTCACGCTGTAGAACTGGTCGAACCCCTGGTCCACCCACAAAAGGAACTTGAGCTCCCGTTCCCGGAGCATCTCGTCGAACACGGGGAACAGCCTGGACTTTACGTAATCCACCTCGTCGTACCCGGAAAACAAAAAGGGAAGGGCTAAGGCCCCCATTTCCGGGCAGGCCATGAGCGCGCCCTGGGCACTGGCGCCGGTGCCGTCCAGCCTGCCTTCCCGGATCATGCGCAGGTAGTCCTCGTCGTCGCCCAGAACCCCGCCGTAATACACCTTGAGCGACAACAGCCCGTCCGTGGCCTCCTGGACGCCGGGCTTGAGGATCTCCTCAATCTGGCGGGCGTAGCCGATGCCCCGGGGAACCAGGGTTCCAATCTTCCAAACCACCTTTTGCTCCCGGGCAGAAGCCGGCCAGGCGGCCAGCACGGCGGCCGCAGCGGCTGTGCACAGAAGGCGTGAAAAAGCCCGCATAAGGACTCCTGATTTTGGGGGTGTACGGTCCGCTCCGGGGAGCGTCCAGGGAAGGGTCGGACAACCGGTTTGGTATACATATTAACAAATAATACGGGGAACGAAAACCCCGGAAAGGGAGGCCAGGGGGACCGGCGGTTCGAACTCCCAAAAGGTCTTGTGCCGCTGGGCCAGGTCCGCCAGCGCCTCACGGTGCTGCTGGAGGTAGAACTTCTGGTGGTAATCCTCCGCGGCCCGGAACGGCCCCGCCGCCAGCACCTTGGTGCGAACCGGCCCGCCTTCTTTCTCCTCCACGGCCCGCACCTTTTGGCGGGCCGCTCGCTCCTGCTCCGCGTCCACGGCGAACACCGCGGACATGTACTGCCGTTTCCAGGCCGGCAGGTGCGGATTGCGGCTTTCAAAAAAGCGGTCCAGAAGGTCCTGGTACGAGAGGACCGCCGGGTCGTACTCCACCCGCACGGCCTCGGTGTGGCCATCTATGTCGTGGTAGGTGGGCGCGGGTTCGTCCCCTTCGGTGTATCCCACCCGGGTGGAGATCACGCCCTCGTAACGCCCGAACCGCGCTTCCACGCCCCAGAATCAGCCCGCGGCGAATACGGCCACCTTGGCGCCGGGATGAGGGGGGGTGTCCAGGAAGATTGCCATGGAATGTTTTCCGCCGCTGGTTTCAAAAAGGGACGCCGCCACGGAAAAGGGCGAAGATTCGGCTGAAACCAGCATGGCGTGCGTGGCCGCGGCGGCCCCAAGAACCGCCGCCACAACCGCCCAGGGGGCTTTTCGCCGGGTGGAATTCATGGTTTCTCCTGCCGGGACAAGGGCCCTTTACTTTCAAAAAGCAATTATTTGCAGGTAATGGGCAAGCGCGGGCAGGAGGAGGAAAAACCCTATTTCATGAATTCCTTGCCCAGGGAAAACGCCGGGCCCAGGGCCGGGCCGACCGTGTGGTAGAAACGCGCCACGGGCGCGAACACCAGGGGAGCCGCCTTTTTCATGTCCAGGGTCCCGGAAGGCGAGAGCACGTCCTTTTTCACCTTCACGTCTTTTATCTCGCCCACGAACAGGGTGTGGAGCCCGATTTCCAGGGAATGGAGCAGGGAGCACTCGATGACCATGGGAAACTGCTCCACGCAGGGCGCGTCCACCAGGCTGCTCTTCACCGGGGTCAGGGCTGTGGCGGAGAGTTTGTCCGTGTTTTTCCCCGAGGCCATGCCGAAAAAATCCGTCTCCTTGACGAAATCCGCCGAAGGCACGTTCACGGTGAAGGCGCGGCGCTCGACAAGGTTGGAATAGGTGTAGGTGGCCTTTCTGAGGGACATGGAAAGGCACGGGGGCTTGGAGCAGCAGATGCCGCCCCAT
The DNA here is from genome assembly GCA_019308705.1 of Deltaproteobacteria bacterium. GTDB lineage: Bacteria > Desulfobacterota > Desulfobacteria > Desulfobacterales > Desulfatibacillaceae > JAHJUF01. The sequence continues at coordinate 351 of JAFDHW010000019.1, read as the reverse complement.
GCGGCGGTCATGACGTTGGGCTTGCCTTCGTGGTCGTAGGTGCCGATGACCCACGCGGGGGCGGGAAAAGCCAGGGGGACGGCTCCAAGGGATTGCCAGGGCATGGGCGTTGTCCTTTCCTGCGCGGCGGGGCGAATCCAGGATACCAAAAACCGGATTTGCCCGCCACTCCCCCAAAAAAAGCGGCCCCGCCGTGCAGGGCCGCCGACCGGCGGCGGCAATGGAAGCGCGCCCGAACCCGGGCCAGGAGCCTGATGCGTTTGGGGCTTGGCGAGGAGCGGGCGCGGCGTTCGGCCTATAACGGGCGCGGCCCCTGGTGGAACGCGGGCGCATCGCACATGAACCAGGCTC
>JAFDHW010000405.1 GCA_019308705.1 Deltaproteobacteria bacterium | reverse complement strand
GGCGGAGAGAACGCGCGCCGCCTACGGATCCCGCATCAACGGCACCGAAGGTCCCAGGGAGAAGTACCAGCGGGTGAAGGAGGTGGAGGGCCCGGTGACCGTGGTGCTGAAAAACGGGGTGCGCATCCGGCTGGCGGGGGTGGCGGTCAAGGAGGAAACCCGCCGGGCGGCCATGGACTACCTGGCCGAGGCCACGGCGGGCCAGCCCGTATACTACCGCAAGGACAGCATCCAGAAACCCGGGGAGGACGGCGCGGTGCCCGCCTACCTGTTTTTGAAAAACCGCACCTTCTTAAACTCCCAGCTCATCCGGCGGGGGCTTGCCCTTGCGGACCGAAAAGGAGAGTATGATAAAAAAGCGAGGTTCATGAAGCTGCGCGTCGACCGCGCCGCCGAAAGCGGAACAAGGGAGCCTTCGTCATGACCGCAGCCGACGATTACGACGGCTTGGTGGACATCTTCCGGGAGGCCATGCTCCCTGCGGATTCCGCCCTCATCGTGACCCACGATTTTCCGGATCCCGATTGCCTGGCCTCGGCCGCGGGGCTCACCCACCTGCTCACCTTCTGGGGAGTCCGCCAGTGCGTCACCAGCTACGGCGGGTTCGTGGGCCGGGCGGAAAACCGGGCCATGGTGAAGCTTTTGGGCCTTTCCGCCGCGCCCATCCTTCTGGTGGACTTCAAGTCCTTTGACCGCATTATGGTGGTGGACGCCATTCCCGGCGGCACCAACCTGTCCCTTCCACCCGGGGCGCCGGTGGACGCCGTGATGGACCACCACCAGCGCATTCCGCCGGAAGACGCCCCCTATTTCTGGGATGTGCGCCCGGAGATGGGCGCCACTTCCACCCTGGTGACCACCTACCTGAAAAAGGCGCACTGCCCCATCCCCTCCAAGCTGGCCACCGCGCTCTTCTACGGCATCAAGACCGACACGGGCGACATGGGCACCGAGGTCTCGTCCCAGGACAAGGAGTGCTACAAGTTTCTGTTCGACCTCATGGACCACAAGCTTCTGGCCAGCATCGAACACCCTCAGAGGGACCCGGAGTTTTTCCTTACCCTGTACCGGGCGCTCACCTCCATGCAGGTCATGGGCAGGGTGGGGCACGTTTTTTTGGGGGAGATGAACACCCCGGATTACACCGCGGAAATGGCTGACCTGTTCCACAGCCTGCAATCCGTGGAATGGACCTTGTGCTCCGGGGTGTACAAGGACGCCCTGTTCTTCTCCATCCGGTGCAAGGACGACGGGACCGCCGGCCAGGTGGCGGCAGGCATCGGCGAGGCCGCCGGCGGTTCCGGCGGCGGGCACTCCAAGATCGGCGCGGGCAAGGTGCCCCTGAAGGGCCGCACCCCGGCGGAGGCCAGGGACGCGCTGAAGAAGAGCTTGAAAAACCTCCTGGACGTGAGCGTCCCGGAAGAGCCGCTTTTGCCCAGGGGCGACCTGTCCAAGGCCTCCAGGGGCTGAATCCTCCATGGAAAGCCCTCCCCCCCGTCCGCCCCTTTCCGCCAGGGAACGTCTTGAGGCCGCGGCGGAACGGGCCGCAAGGATCCCCGGGCTGGCGCTGCCCGGCATCGCGGCGGTGCGGTTCTTCTTTCTGCTGGACAAAGCCTGCGGCCGTGTTTTTCTTCGCTTGGCCCACGGGCCCGGGTTCGCCCCCTGCGATGTCGATGTTCCCCGGGCCGGGCCCGGCGCTCCACGGATCGTCCACGCCATCGGCAACATGGCCACCGGCGGCTCGGCCAGGCTGGTGGCGGACCTCTGTTCGGGTCTGGGCCGGGAGTTCGCCCAGGAGGTCGTCACCTGGCAGGCTCCCGATCCTCCCCATTACATTGGCCTTCCCCTGTTCCAAAAGCGGGCCACCCTGCGGCCCGGGGAGATCCTGGAGCACTTCCGCGGGTACAAGCCGGACATAATCCACGTCCACTACTGGGACCACCCCGGCGACCGGGCGTGGTACGAACAGGTGTTCTATGCCGCCGGCCGATGGGGCGCGCCGGTGGTGGAAAACGTAAACGTGCCCTGCGGGCCGCTTCCGCATCCCGCGGTGCGCGCCTACGTGTACGTGAGCGATTGGGTGCGGCGGACCCATGGCGGCGTGGGCGGATGCGAAAGGGTCATTTATCCGGGCACGGACCTTTCCCTGTTCTCCCCCCCAAAGGATGCCCCGGAGCCGGGGCCAACCGCTGGCATGGTGTACCGCCTGGACCGGGACAAGCTGGGCAGGCGCTCCGTGGATCCCCTGGTGCTCCTGGCCCGGCAAAACCCACGGGCCCGGGTGCTGGTGGCGGGGTTCGGGCCCCTGGCCGGGGCCTTTGCCCGGGCCGCCCGAAAAGCGGGCGTGGCGCGCCGGTTCACCTTCCTGGGCACCGTGCCCTATGCCCGGCTGCGGTGGGTCTACGCCCGCATGGCCGTGTTCTGCGCGCCGGTGGTGGCGGAAAGCTTCGGGTCCACGGCGGTGCATGCTATGGCCATGGGCGTGCCCGTGGCCGGATGGGCCGCAGGGGCGCTGCCCGAGGTGGCGGGCGACGCTGGGCTTTTGGCCGAACCGGGCGATGCGCCGGGATTGGCCCGGTTGATGCTCGATCTTCTGGAGGACCCCGCCAGGCGCAAGAGCCTGGGTGAAAAGGCCGCGCGCCGGGCCGCGGAGAACTTCTCCCTGCAGGGAATGCTTTCTTCCTACCGGAAACTGTCC
>JAFDHW010000404.1 GCA_019308705.1 Deltaproteobacteria bacterium | reverse complement strand
CGGGCCATGGCCTTGAACCCCAGGATCGTGTTCTTCGACGAACCCACCGCCGGGTTGGACCCGGTGACCTCCGCCCAGCTGGACCGGCTCATCCTGCGGGTGAACCGCATCTTCGGCACCACCATGGTGGTCATCACCCACGAGCTTTCCAGCATCTTCCAACTCGGCCGGCGGGTTCTGCTCATGGACAAAAAAGAAAAGGGGTTCATCGCCGAAGGCCCGGCGCGGGAACTGGCAAAAAGCGACGACATCCGGGTGCGGCGGTTTTTCGATCCCGCGTCCGTGGAAGGGGGGCTTGCCTGATGGCCGCCGCCCGGACCAAGTTCGCCGTGGGGCTTTTCATCCTGGTGGGGTCGCTCCTGGGGGTGGCGTCCATCATCTGGGTGGGCTACTCGGGGTTTCTCGAGTCCGGCAGGCACTACGTCATCTACTTTGACGAGTCCGTCCAGGGCCTGGACGTGGATTCCCCGGTGAAGTACCGGGGCGTGAACATCGGCCGGGTGAAAAGCATCAAGGTGGCCCCGGACGGCCGCCTGGTGGAAATCATCATCGTGACCCGCGAGGAGCTGAAGGAAAAGGACCTTTTGGTGGCGCAGCTCAAATCCGTGGGCATCACGGGCATCATGTTCATCGAGCTGGACCTGGCCGAGACCAAAAAGAGCAGGGAACCCCTGAAGTTGAGCTTCGAGGCCCCCTATCCGGCCATTCCCAGCCAGTCTTCGGACATCCAGCAGATCTTTTCCGGCCTGGAGATGGTGTTCGGGAAGTTCCGGGACATGGACTTCGAGGGCATCACCTCCCGCCTGGAGGCCAGCCTGGACAATTTGAACCAGGTGCTCTCCGAGGCGGACGTGGCCGCGGTGGTCAGCCGCGCCGTCACCGCGCTGGATCGGATCAACCGCATCGTGGAGCCCGGGCAGTGGGAGAAGATCATGGCCTCGGTGCGCGAGGCGGCAACGGACATCCAGCAAGGGGCCGCGGAAGCCCGGGAAATGATGGATGACGCGGAAACCGCCGTGGAAGAACTCTCCGCCATCCTGGAGGAAAACCGGCAGGCGGTGAAAAAGGCGGTTTTGGACCTCCAGGAGGCCATGGCCGGGTTCTCGCGGTTTTCCGAGCAGGGCCAGCGGTTTTTGTCCGGCGCGGAGGGAGGAATGGACGAGCTTCGGGCCAACGCCGTGGACGCGGCCCAGAACCTGGAGCGGGCCACGGCCAAACTGAACCGCATCCTGGAACAGGTGGAGAAAAATCCCGGCGGCCTGCTGTTTTCCGCGCCCCCGGAACCGAGGAAGACCCCATGAAGGCGATTTGTGCGGGAATGGCCCTGGTGTTGGTTCTGGCCGCGGCCGGGTGCTGGCTGCAAAAGGAGCCCGCCCCGCCGGTGACCTACCACCTTCCTTCGTACGAGGCCCCCGAACCGTCCGAAAGGCCCGCACTGGCCGCGGAAATCCGGGTAAAGCGCTTGTCGGTGTCCCCGGCCTTTGACACCCGGTTCATGGTGTATCATAAAGAGAATGGCGCCTGGGGCCAGTATCCCTACCACCTGTGGCGGGCCGAACCGGGCATGCTGGTGGCCGATTACCTGGCCCGGGACCTGTCGAAAACCGGGTGGTTCGCCCTGGCGGCCAACCCCGGCGAGGGCGTGGACGCCCGGTTCTCCCTGGAGGGGGTGGTCCGGGAATTCTACGAAAACGACGAACCCGGCGGATGGAAGGCTGTGCTTGTCCTGGACCTGGCCCTCCTGGACCGGCGGGCCCCGGACGTGCCCGGGCGGGTTTTGTTCCAGAACACCTACCAATACTCCTGCCCGGCCCGAAAAAAGGCCCCCTCCGCGGTGGCCCGGGCCATGGGCGATTGCCTCAGACGGGCCAGCGCCCGGGTGATGGATGACATCTACGCCGCCATAGCCCGGCGGCTTGACGCCAAAAGCAAGGAATGAGCCCCATGAACCGCAGCAGATTTGCCCTTTTGGCCCTTGTTTTCGCCCTGGCCCTTGTTGCCGCGGGATGCGGCCGCACCTACAAGGCCAAGCCCTTGTCCTTCAAGGCTCCCGAGGCCTACGCCAACGCCACGGAAGTGGCCGGGGCCACCATTGCCGCGGTGGCCTTTGACGACCCGGAAAAGGCCAGGGAAGCCTTCGGGTTCGACGTTCTGGCCGCGGGGCTTTTGCCCGTGCAGGTGATCTTCGACAATCCGGGTGGCCAGGCCCTGAAAATCGAGGACGCCCAGACCTTTCTCCAGGACGCGGAGGGCAACCTGTGGCCCATCCTGGACGAGGAGACCGCCTACGACCGGGCCACCAAGTACGCCGAAACCAAGGAAATCTTCAAGCAGGGGGCTTACTCGGGCTTTCTGGGGGCCACCGCCGGGGCCCTGGTGGGGGCCGCGGTGGGCATCGTGTCGGGAGATTCCGTAGCCCGGGCCGCCGGCCAGGGGGCCGCGGTGGGCGCCGCCGCCGGCGCCACCCTGGGAGGGGCTTCCAAGGTGGGCGGCGGCGAGGCCCGCAGGAGGATCATCCGGGACCTGAGGAAAAAGTCCCTGGACAACCACGCGGTTCCCGCCCGGGGCCTTTCCTTCGGGTTTCTGTTTTTCCCGGCCGAAGCCCAAAACGCCCGGTCGCTTCGGCTGCGCCTGAAGGAAGCGGATACCCAAAATACGCACCTTTTGGTCTTTCCCCTCCGCTGAAGCTTATTCCTTCAGGGTTAG
>JAFDHW010000403.1 GCA_019308705.1 Deltaproteobacteria bacterium | reverse complement strand
AGCGCGGAAATCGGGCGAGCCCGAAGGGTGAACAATTTTGCCCGAATGGCAGAATTCCTCAAATAATCAGACCGTCTTTGGCGCAAGACCCGAAAAACAGCTCCAACGGATTGACAATAAAGAAAAATTCGATCTCGGGCAAAATTGCTCATGAATAATCCGGGCTAGATGTAGTCGTCGGTGAGGGGATCCACGTCCGGGTGCATGAGGTTATGGGGGTCAAAGGTGCGCTTGGCCCTTTTCAACAGATCCCAGTAGGTGCCCAACAGCGGCAGGTGCATCTCGCCGGAGTCGTACATGTTCCGCCAAAGCGGCAGCTTGTGCTTCAGGTTGAGCGCCGTGGCCTTCTGGATCATGCGGGTGGCGCGCTTGACCGTTTCCGTGTTGCCCGGGTCCCACCAATAGTCGTACTCCAGGGTGCCCACCCGGCCGAACTGGTACGGCCCCTGGATGGCCGTGCCCGCCATGGTGCGCTTGCGCGGATAGTTGGGGTCCGTGGGCTTCCAGTACTTGTCCAGCAAAAGGTCGTACTCGGCCGCGGTCTCGGGGATCTTTTCCATCTTGGGGTTGCACGCGGTCCACTGGAACGAGCCTTTGCCGCCCATGACCCTGCCGAAGTCCTTGCCGATGCGGCTTCTCATGCCGCGGACGAACCCCAGCTTGTCCACGCCGCCCAGGTAGTCCGCGAAGATCTCCAGCACCACCTCGTAGAACCCGGATTCCTCGGCCGCGGCCACCACGGCCTCCCACTTGATCTCCCGCTCTTTTTCCGTGTCCCCGGCGACGATGGCGATGATCAGATGCTCGCCCATGGCCTCGGCCAGGTCCTCCCGGTCGATGTCCGGGTCCGGGGACGAGTTGGCCATGGCCCCGCCGTGGGTCTTGTAGAGGAAATCGCACACGTCCATGCGGGAGGCCTTGTAGAAGAAGTCCACCACCTTCTCCACGGGCTGGTCCTCGGGGTCTTCCAGGTCGAACACCCCGAATTTCTCTTCCACCGGCTCGGGAAATATCTTGATGGTCATCTCCGTACAGATGCCGAAGGAGCCCGAGGCGTTGATGAACATACCCGCGATGTCCGGCCCCGGTCCCCAGGGAAGGGGAACGACGCCCACCCTGGGCACGGCGTTTGCGCCGGTGACCAAGACCTCGCCGTCGGGCAAAACCCAGGTCATGGACACGATGGACTCGGGGGTGTTGCCATGCTTGAGCATGGTGGCCGCCCCGCCCCGGGCCACGTAGTTGGAGAGCGTGGAAGTGGATCCGCTGGTCAGGGGAAGCGCCGGCACCAGCCGCCGGAGGCCGGGAACCGCCCACTTCTTGTTGGACGCAATGTAGGTGACGGCGTTCCGCACCCCGGGCTGGATGGTGATGGTCATGGACTCCTCGTCCACGGCCAACACCTGGTCCATGCGCTTGATGAGGTCCACCATGATGCCGCCGCGGCGGGGGATGCACAGGCCGCCGTGGTTGAATCCCGTGCTCATGGGCACCACGGGCACCTGGTGGCGGTTGGCGATCTTGATGATCTCGGCCACGTCCTCGGTGGATCCGGGCAGCACCACCACGTTGGGCCAGTTGCCCGGCGTGATGGTGAAGTCCCGGGAATAGGCGGTCAAAACCGCCGGGTCCGAGGATACCCACTTTTCGCCCAGGGCCTCGGCCAGGGCCGCTTCCAGATCCGAAATGTTCTCCGGGTTGATCCCGGGCTGCTCCACAACGGTCGTGCTCATTGTTCGTCCCCCAGGGCTTCGTTCACCAGATCCAGAAGGTCCGCCACCCGGGTGCCGTCGCCCCGGTTCTTCGCCGCCTCGCCCAGGTTGATCTCGCAAAAGGGGCAGCAGGAAACCACCACGTCCGCGCCGGCGACATCTTTCGCCTCGTCCAGGCGGCGGCCGGCCGTGGCCGCGGCCATGTCCGGGTACCCCGCCTTGACCCCGCCGCCGGACCCGCAACAAAAGGAGTATTCGCGGATGCGGTTCATCTCGTTGAACGTGACGCCGGGAAGCGCGGAAAGCACGTTTCTCGGCGGGTCGAAGATGCCGGAATACCTGCCGATGTGGCAGGGGTCGTGGTAGGTGGCCGTGATGTTCAGCGGCTTCTTGAACGTTATCTTGCCCTCGGCCACCATGCGGTCTAAGTACTCCACCACGTGGACCACCTCGAAGTCGAGCTCGCCCGCGTAGTTGTGGGAGAAGGTGGAGTGGCAGCCCGCGCAGGCCGTGACCATGGTCTTGATGCCCAGGCCGTTCAGCCGCTTGATGTTCTCGGCCCGGTACTTCTCGAACATGGCCGTGGCGCCCACCCGAAAGGCCGTGGACCCGCAACAGCGCTCCTTTTGCCCCAGGATGCCGAAATCCACGCCCATGCGATTTAGAAGCATGGCCGTGGACCGGGCGGTGGGGGTTATCTCCGGCACGTAGGAGGCGTTGCACCCGGGAAAGTAGAGCACCTCCACCTTCTGCTTGGTGGCGTCCTTGATCTTGAAGGGCAGCTTCTTGGTCCACCGGCTCCGGGTTCCCCGGGGCGCCATCCAGGGGTTGTCGTAGTTGATGATGCTCTGGACAAGCGCGTTGTGCCCGTCCAAAAGGCCCCACGTTTCGATGGCCCAGGCCTTGAGCGCCTGGAAGGAATTGGTGGGATGGCCTTGATGAGCATGTCCGTGGCCTCGGAAAGCTCGGGCGGGTCCGCGGTGAGGCAGCGGATGAGGTCCTGGCGGCCGGCCGGGTAGAACAGCTCGAACTTGTAGTTGGTTCCGGCCGGGCAGTTGTCGATGAAGTCCAGCCGGTCCACGTACTGGGGCTCGATCATGCGGCACAGCCCGCACCGCACGCACTTCCAGGCGTCGTTTCGGTAGTGGATCAGCGGCTTGATGTTGCGTGCCAGCTTGGCGTGGTAGTCCATGTCTTCCTCACAGGGCGATGGGATGGCCGGGGTTCAGGGTGCGGGCCGGGTCCAGCATGTTCTTCACCCGGGAGAGGTGGCGCATGTAGCCCGGGTCCATGGACCCGTACACCTGCCGGGCCAGCTTTCCGGCGGGCCGGTCAAAGAACGCGCCCTTTTTGGCCAGGGCCAGGGAGAGCTTCTCCACCTTCTTCGCCATGCCATCCCCGTCCGGGAACCCGTATTCCACCCACACGCAGGAACCCAGGGCCACGGACACCAAAAAGCGCGAGACCTTGTTTTCGTCGAACCCCTGCCTGGAAAGCACGGCGTCGAACTCCGCCACCCGGGGAAACAGGGAGTAGAATCCCAGCCGGGGCCGGCCCATGGCGTACCAGGGGCTTTCGAACACGTCCTGCCTGCCGTCTAGCAGGGAGGACACGTCCCCGGCCTTGTGCGCGCGGGCCACCTGCCCGGCCACGGACACCCGGTGGTCCACCAGCTTGGCGACGCCCTCCACGCCGAGGATGGCCACGTACTCCGGGAGTTTGCCTTCCGCCCCCACCTTTTCGGCAAAGGCCGGGGCGTTCATGACCAAGCCCATGGTGCAAAGCTCCCGGCGGCAGCACTCCTTCACGAAGTCCGCCGCGGCCGGCTGGGTCTTGAACCCATAGGCCAGGTTCACGCTCTTTTCCCACACCGGGAAACACCACACCGACGCCCGGGTGACGATGCCCAGGGCGTCGTCCGCGCCCAGGTACCACTGGGAGAGGTTCGCCGCGCCGTCGCCCTTGTGGTCCGCGGTTTCCTCGGAAAGGGCGTGGGACCCGGTCAGGTGCACCCGGCCGTCGGCCAGCACCACCTGCATGTTGGAAGCCGCCACCTCGTGGTAGCGCGCGGCGCGGAGCGTCACCCCCCGGGCCACGTATTGCTCAGCCACCGAGGTGGAAGTGGCCGCCGCGGGCATGGAGATCTTCATGCCCAAGGGAGCCAGGGCCTCCTTGAGCTGCTCGAAGGTGACCCCGCGCTGCACGTGGGCCATGAGGTTTTTGCCGTCCAGCCGCTCGATGGCGTTCATGCGGGAAAAGTCCAAAAGGACGGCCGTGTCCGCCCGGGCCGCTTCCGGGGAAAACAGGGTGTCCGACGTGGTGAACACGGACACCCCGAACTCCCCTGCCACCCGCACCACCCCTTGGACCTGTTCCACGCTCTTGGGGAACACGGCGAAAATCCGCGCCCCTTGCTTCGGCGGCTGTTCAAAGTAGGCGGAAACGCGGTCCGGCTCCGCCGTCACCTGCCCGTGCCCCACCACGGAGGCGAGCATGTCTTGCAATGTGGCCATGATATGCCGACCCTTTCGGCCTGGTCGCTGCTGTTTCCTTTCGCGGTTTCACCCTTCACGGCTGCAGGCTGTTCCCAGGCGATGAAGCGCAACGCCGCGGATCGCCTTTGCAGACAGCCTAGCCCGGATTATTCACGAAGCCTGATTTCCGTGCTGGCAAGGATAGAGGGGTGAAGGCGTACTTTGGTACGCCGAGCCCCGATAACGCGGCCAGCGCGGAAATCGGGCGAG
>JAFDHW010000018.1 GCA_019308705.1 Deltaproteobacteria bacterium | reverse complement strand
CGCCGATCACCTCGTAGTCTTCTTCCGGCGCGAAAACCCATTCGTCGGACCGGGCCAGCAGACGGGTCGGGTCTTCCAGGTCCAGAAGGGCCAGACCCAGGCGGTAGATGCAGCCTCCGGCCGTGTTGCGAACGCCGTGGTAGAGGATCAACCAGCCTTTTTCGGTGCGTAGCGGCGGCGACGAAAGGCCGACCTTGTTGGCGTCCCACCAGCCGCCCTTGCGGGCGGGCAGGAGTATCTGATGGTCGCCCCAATGCTTCAAGTCCGGGCTGAAGGAGATCCAGATATGCGCGCCGACCTCGGCGAATCCGGGAACCGGCCGATGAAGCATGGCCCAGCGGCCGTTGAACTGCACCGGGAACAGCGCCGCGTTCTTGTCTTCGGGCGGCATGACGATGCCCTTGCGCTCGAAGGTTTTAAAATCCCGCGTGGTGGCCAGGGAAACCAGCGGGCCGTACATGGAATAGGCCGTATACACCACGGCCCACAAATCCAGGGCCTCGATGCGTGTGATGCGGGGATCTTCTATCCCCCAGATCTCCTCGGGATGGCTTTCCGGGCTGGAGGAAAGCGTGGGCCTTGCATCGATGCGCCAGCCGGTGATTCCGTCCCGGCTTCGGGCCGCCGTAAGATGGGAAAGGCCCCGGCGGTCCTCCACGCGCATCAGCAACAAAGTCTCTCCATCGACTTGGGCGACGCCGGCGTTGAACACCGAATTAGCCTGGTAGGGGATATCCTCGGCCCGGATGACGGGGTTGTCTTTGTGCCGTATGAACAGCTCGTTGAATCTCGCGTCACTCATCTATCGCATTCCTCGCTTTGCACCTTGCGTTTCTATCGCTATTCGGACCCGGACTTTTGATCACACCTTCCGCTGAATTTTTCACCCTTCGAACTCCTGAATAATCCGGGCTACGCCCCGGTTTAAAATTCCAGGTCCAAGACAACGGGCCGGCCGGAGTTGGCAGCCTTGCGCGCCAGCTTGTAGGCCTCGTTGTACTGCCGGGCCACCACTTCCCAGCAGACCACATTATCGAGGTAGCGTTTCAAGTTTTCACCCAACTCCAGGCGCAGCGTCTCATTCGTCGCCAGCTCGATCACCTTCCGGCGCAGCATCTTCTTGGTGGTGAACAACAGGCCGCCTTCGCTTTCCAAGGTTTGGGCGGTCAGCCCTTCCATGGGCGCGGTGGTGATATAGGGTTTGTTCAGCGCGATGATGCGCGCCAGGGTGCCGGACTGGGTTTCGTCGATGGTGGGCAGGACGATGAAATCGCAGACCGCCATTATTTTGTAATAGTCGTCGCCCCGCGGAATGAACTCGTGGTAATGGGCCAGTCCCTTGCCGGCCAGGACCTGGACACCCGACTTCCAATCCTCGTAATCCCTGCGGTGATTCGGGTCGCGCATGGCGCCGGCGGCCAGCAGGTCCCAATCCTGGCCATTGAGCGACTTGATCTCGTTATGGATATCCTCCCACATGGAAATCAGGATGTCCCAGCGCTTGTTGGACTGAATCCACCCGATCATTCCCACCACGTGGTCGGCCAGCCCGATCTCTTCCAGCCCGAATTCTTTTCGCAGCGCCGGTATTTCATGCACGCCCCAGCGCTTGTCCGGGCGCGCGCCGTGGGGCACCACCATGATGTTGCGCGGCGTGGGCCACCCCTTGCCCTGGAACGTCCAGTCCAGCCGCCACTTTTGGTAATGACACTTGAACAGCACCACATGGCTTCGCTGGGTCAACTTATAAATAAAATCCGCCTCGAAATCCCGCAGCCGTCCGTGGATGGTATGGGGCTCCACCACGATGGGAAAGTTGCCGATGGCCTCCAGCAGGTCGAGAAATCCGTCGTTGCCGTCCCCTATGCCTCGCTGGTCCTTGTATTCGTAAAGCCCGTACTCGTGCTCGATATGAACGGCGTAGGGGTCCAGTTTCTCGATTTTTTCGGCCACGGGCTTCCACCAGTCGGACCGTTGCAGGTCGATGATGGGAAACACCCCTTCTCCCCCGCCGTCGATGTGGCTGATGACCAGCACCTCGCGGTCCGGGTTGGCCTTTTGAATGAACTCCCGCGCCTCCTCGCAAAAGGTGGCGATGCCGCACAGCCTGGGCGGATAGGAGCTGATCATGACGATGGGGTTGTTTGTCATGCGCCGTTATCTCCCGTTGCATCCAAGACCTTGCTATGCCGTAGCCGTGGCCTCCACCGAGATCTGACGGCCGCGCATTTGATTGAGGGCGAGCAGCGACAGAAAACAGACCAGGGTCGACTCCGCGCCCTGGTTGCGGTTGGAGCCGTCGGCCTGCAGGCCGTCGCAGCAACCGCCGGACTTGTGGTCGTACAGGGGCGCGTTCAAGTCGTTTCGGCCCAGGAACCACTCCAGGCAGCGCTGGGCGTGGGAGAACCACTTGGCGTCGCTGGTCGCCTCGTAGGCCTCGCGGCAGGCCTCGATCATATCCAGCGCCTCGATGGGTTGCTGATCAAAACGCGCCTTTTCGCCGCCACGGACATACCAGCCCTTGTTGCCCACCGGCACGAAATGCCCCTTGGGGTCGGTTTGGATCTCCATAAGCCATTCCAGGCTGCGAAGCCCCGCGTCGAGCATCTCCTCCTTGTCCTGCCAGCGGCCGGACAGGATCAGGGCTTGGGGTATTTTCCCGTTGGCATAGGTCAGCTTGTCCTCGATCCAGGGCCAGTCGTCGGAGGCGTTGTCGCGGTACAGGCGCAACAGCTTGTTCGCCAGCTTTTCACGGATACGCCGCACCTCGCTGTCGCCGCCGAACTTGCTCAGATAGGCATGGATGCCGACCAGGGCAAAGGCCCAGGCCCTTGGCCAGACGAAATCCGCCACGGCGGGCAGCGCCTTTTCAAACACCGCCTGGGCCGCCGCCCGGATGTCCTCCGATTTCGCCAGGGCCACCGCCTGGCCCAGCCCCCATATCGCACGTCCGTGGCTGTCCTCGGAGCCGGCTTCTTCCAGCCACCTGCGGTCGTACCCCATGAAATTGCGGAACCGGCCGTTTTCCTCGTTGAAGGCGTGGTGCAGAAAGCTGATATAGGTGCAGGCCAAATTGGTGATGGCTTCTCCGTCGGCCAGCATGTCGCGCGCCATCAGCACGGCGATCAGCGCCCTGGCGTTGTCGTCCGTGCAATAGCCGTGATAGCGGTCCGGCACGATGAACTTGGCGTGTTGCAAAATGCCCACGTCGTCTGTGAGGCGGATGATGTGATCCAGCTTCGGCTGCGGGATTTCACGCGGGACGGACGCCATGGTCCTGGCGCGGAAAACGGGCCTCGGGGCGCTTTCCCTTTCCCGTTTGACTTGGCTGAAAACATCGAGGTACTGCCGCGCCACCTCCTTCCAGACCATGGACCGGCAAAAGGTATAGGCCCGCTTGCGCATGGCGTGCCGCTCCACTTCGTGGGTGAAGAGGTCGTTGACCTGGGCGGCCAAGGCCGCCGGGTCTTGGAAGGGCACGATCCGGCCGCGGCCCTCGGCCAGCATCTCCTCGGCATACCAGTAAGGGGTGGAAACCGTCGCCTTGCCGCTGCCCAGGGCGTAGGCCAGGGTTCCCGAGACGATCTGCTCCTGGTTCAGATAGGGCGTGACATAGATGTCCGCCGCTCCGAGAAACTCGCACAGCTCTTTCAAGTCGACGAAGCGGTTGTGAAAGATCACATGGTCCCCGACGCCCAGTTCCCTCGAGCGGCGCTGAAGCGAAAGGCGGTAGGATTCCCCTTGTTGCTTTTTCACGTGGGGATGGGTCGCGCCCAACACGATGTATACGACTTGCGGATGCTCTTTGACCACCGCCGGCAATGCGTCGATCATCGTCTCGATGCCCTTGCCGGGAGAAAGCAGCCCGAAGGTCAGAATCACTTTGCGGCCCTCGACCCCGTATTGGTCCTTGTAGAAATTGGGATCGACGAACGGCACGTCGGGAATGCCGTGGTGGATCATGGCGATTTTTTCGGCCGGAACGCCGTAGACTTCTTGGAGAAGCTGTTCCGCCTTGCGGCTCATCACCACCAGGCGGTCGGAGAGTTGGGCGATGCGCTTGGTCACGGCCATCTGGCCGGGCGTCGGCGCTTGAAGCACTGTGTGCAGGGTGCTCACCAGGGGCATGCGCAAGCTGCCGAGCAAATCCAGGATGTGGGCGCCGTTCTCGCCGCCGAAAATCCCGAATTCGTGCTGAAGACAAACCACCTCCACCCGGTTCATGTTCAAAAAATCCGCCGCCAACCGGTACTCCTCCAGGACCCGCTGCTTGATCTCGAACCGCACCTGGCTTGGATACCGATATCCCTCGGGAATATCGTTCATGGCCACGACGAAATGTTCCCCGCCGGGGTTTTCGCCGGACAGGGCCGTCAGCAGATCGTTCGTGAAGGTGGCGATGCCGCACTGGCGCGGCAGGTAATTGCCGATCAACGCGATCTTTTTGGGATGGGGGTATTTACCGGGTTCAAGCATGTTTGTTCTCCTGTGATTTGTCCGGGAAGGGAGGGAAACCCGCAGGCGCCGTGCCGTTCGAATTCCCGCCGGATGGATGCCGCGCGCCGCGGCCGAAGAGGCTGTCGGCATCACGGGCTTTCCCCGCGCCGGGACCGGCCGGGACGCCACCGGCCAGGACCTCTATAGAATCCCCATCCCGGAGAAGGCGATCCAAGGCGGCGGCCTGACCGTTTACTTTCACAACCGAGCCTTCGGGAACCTCGATGTTGGTAATGGTCAGGTAATCCCGGACCGTGGCCTTTTCGGCCAGGCGGACGATGCGGCCGCCGTTCCCAAAAACCACCAGATGATCCTGGAACACCTGCCGGTGCAGCAGTTCGATAAACGCCTCGTTGCTGTTCGCCTGCTGGTGCTGGCGCACGAGCCCTTTCATCCATTGCGCCCGCTGATGGTCGCGCTCTACGGCCGCCGCCTCGTTTTTGTACCGCCAATGGGCCGCCGTGCCGTGCTCGGCCTCCATGTGCATCAACTCGGTGCGCACTTGAAACTCGATGGGTTTGTGGGAGATTTCGCGCACGGGGTAGACGCACGTGTGCAAGGACTGGTAGCCGTTGTCCTTGGGAAGGCCGATGTAGTCGTCGAAAGTGCCTGGAATCGGCTTGAAATGGGTGTGCAACAAGCCCAGGACCGTGTAACACTCGGGTACCGACGCCACGATCACCCGCAAGCCTACGCGGTCCATGATCTCTTCCAGCGTCTTGCCCGTGCGCGTCATTTTACGGTGAATGGCGTAAAGGCTCTTGGTCCTGCCCTGGATCCGCCCGGCAATGCCGTTGTTTTCCAGCAGTTGATGGACACCTTGCAGCAGGATTTCCAGGCACTTGTCATCCTCGGCCTGGATCGGGGCGACGTTTTCCTTCAGGTATGCATAGCCCGCCGGGTCCAGGATGCGGAAGCAGGTATCCTCCAACCGGCGCCGCAGGTCGCCTAAGCTCAGGCGGTTGGCGATGGGCACCAGGAGATCGAGGGTTTCCCGGGCCATCTCCCGGGCGGCCGCCTCATGCGAACCGGTCGCGTATTCCAAAGCCAACAGGCGAAAGGTGATGAACAGGATGGCCCTGCGGGGAACGCCGTCCATGGACGCCAACAGGACATGGATGTTTCCCCTTTGGCGTGGATGCGTGCCTGCGCGGGGATTAAAAGATGCGCTCAGGCCTTCGATCGTGGCGGCGACAAGCGGCCCGAAGCGTTCCAGGATAGCATCGGAATCGGCCAGGCCTTGCCACAAAAGAGGGGCCAATAGGGCGCCGGCGATGGTGATCGCGTCGGCGTCCTGGGCAAGAAGCAGATTGGCGGCCTTGTAACCTGTTGAATTACCATTGCATGCTTTTTTCGAAGAAAAAGCGTGCGCCCGGGTCAGCAGGTCGGCGTCAGCCGCCTCGAACGTGCGTTGGATTTTGTCAATAAATAGGCTGTCATCAGCCAATTCCAGAGAATCTCGTCCCATTTGCCCGAAAACTCCAGAATCAACCTATGTCAACGTATTTATTGGCGTTGTATCGGCTTACAGCATCCTCAACCTGTTCGTCCCATGGCCCTCTCGGAGGGCAGAAACCGGGCGTTTTCCCACCGGGAGCGGGAGGGGAGACGGTAGGTAACCCCCACCGGCCGCTCTTACAAAATCCTGTCGGCGAAGGTGGGGCCGGAACGCGACTTGACTTGCCAAGCACGCGAAATCGTATGGTTTTGTCCGCCAAGGCGGGCCTTCCACGACCCCGGCCCGCCCTCACCGGGAAAGATTAATACATGATACAGCAGGTGCAAGGGGGGGCCGGCAAAGGGCATCGTTACCCGGCCGGCGTCCTCCTCTCCCTACCTCTTCTCCAGCAGGGCCACCATTTCCACGTGGTGGGTGTGGGGGAACATGTCCAGGGGTTGGACGGTTTTTATGCGGTAGGTGTCGCTCATGAGGGCGAGGTCCCGGGCGGCGGTGGCGGGGTTGCAGGACACGAACACGACCTTGGGCGCAGCCAGGTTGTTGATGGCGGCCACGACCTTGGGGTGCATGCCGGAGCGCGGGGGGTCCGCCACCAGGACGTCGGGGGTGAAATCCAGGGAGGGCAGCACGTCGCGGATGTCTCCCAGGAGAAACTTGCAGTTGTCCACGCCGTTTTGCACGCAGTTTTCGACCGCGTCCTTCACCGCGCTTTCGACGAGCTCCACGCCAAGGACTTCCCCTGCGTCCGCCGACAGCCAGATGGGGATGGTGCCGGTGCCGGAATACAGGTCCAGGACGCGTTCGGAGCCGGTGAGGGCGGCGAAGTCCGAGACCACGCCGTAGAGGGTTTCGGCCTGGCGGGTGTTGGTCTGGAAAAAGGAGTTGGCCGACACGGTGAACCGGAAGGGGCCGATGGCGTCCACCAGGGTGGGGGAGCCGGCCAGGGGGATTTCGTAGTCGCCCACGGCCACGCCGGATTTCTTGGCGGACACGTTGTTCACCACCCCAGCGATGGAGGGGTGGGCTTCCATGATCTTTTCGGCCATGGAGAAAAGGACAGGCGTCTCCTCCCACGCGGTGACCAGGTTCACCAGGTAGCGGTCCTCGGCCACGGACCGGCGGATGACCACGAAACGCCAGAAGCCCTCGTGGGTGCGCAGGCCATAGGCGGGCAGGCCGGAGGCGAGGACGCGTTCGCGGACCGTGGCCAGGATGGCGTTGGCCTCCTCGGTCTGGAGCAGGCAGCGGGAAATGTCCAGCACCTTGTCGAAGGTGCCGGGCACGTGGAGCCCCAGGGCGAACTCCTTGGGCGGGCCGCCTTCGCCCAGTTCCTCGGGCAGAAGCCAGCGCCGGTCCGCGCAGGAGAATTCCATCTTGTTCCGGTAGCCCCAGATCTCCGGGGCCGGAATGGGGGGCAGCATATCGAACCCGGACAGGCCCCCGATGCGCTCCAAAGACTCGGCCACCTGGGCGGCCTTGTACCGCACCTGCTTTTCGTAATCCAAGAACTGCCACTTGCACCCCCCGCACCAGCGGGACCACGGGCATGGGGGCTCCACCCGGTCCGGCGAGGGGGTGAGCACCTCCAGGGTGCGGGCCCGCGCCCAGGCCTTTTTCTTCTTGATGACCACGGCGGACACCACGTCGCCGGGCACCGCGCCCTCCACGAACACGGCCATGCCGTCCACCCGGGCCACGCCCAGGGCGCCGAAGGCCGCTCCCTCGATGGCGAGTTCAAGGATCTGCTTCTTTTTCAGGGACATCAAGGATTCCGCTCCCGGCCGTTCGGGAAGAAAGGCAAGCCCGGCCCCGGCGCATGGGTGTGGGATATTCCTTACCCCGCCTCTTGACCCGGAGAGGGTTGCCGTGGAACATCCACCATAATGCCGCGACAATCTCCTATCAAGCGAACGGGACCATGAGCCGGGAAAAAGAGGTCTTCTTTGTTTCGGACGATTATGTGCTAAACGGCGTCCTGCACCTGCCGGAGGCGGAGGACGCCCCCGTGGTGGTGGGCAGCCACGGGCTGTTCGCGGATGGGGACTCTCCCAAGCAGAAGGCCCTGGCCGAGGAGCTCTGCGCGCGCGGGGTGGCGTTTCTGCGGTTCCACCACCGCGGGTGCAGCGCCTCGGACGGCGAGTTCACCGAGGCCACCACCCTGTCCGGCAGGGTCCAGGACCTGCTCTCCGCCCTGGAGTTTCTCCATACCCAGCCCGGGCTGGGGGAAAAACGGGGGCTGTTCGGCAGCTCCCTGGGCGCGGCCGCGGTCATCACCGCCGCCCTGTCCATGCGGCCGCCCCCGGCCGCCGTGGTGGTGAACGCCCCTCCCGCACGGGGCCGGGAACTGGCCGGGCTTTTGGCCGAAGACCCAAGGGTGACCACCCTGTCCGAAAAATTTTTCGAGGAAATGAACAGCCTGGACCTTCTGGCCGCAGGTTCCATCCCCCTGCAAAACGTGCTGGTGTTCCACGGCGAGGCCGACGCCGTCGTGCCCGTATCCCACGGCCGCGGCATCCACAAGCGCCTGGCCGAGCCCAAGGGTATGGTCATCTTTCCCCACGGCGATCACGCCATGAGCCGCCTTCCCCACCAGGAGCAATTCGTGAAACAGGCCGCGGACTGGTTCGTGGAGAGGCTGGGATAAAGCAGGGGGGAAACCTTTTGAAAAAAGGTCTCCCCCTTACGCCCCCTTCCAAAAAACCTTCCGGTCCGGGAATGCTTGCATTCCCTTTGAGGGCCGGCTACCGCCGTTGTCGGAACCTTCTCAGCAGTTCGGTGCGGGTGATGATGGCCCGGACGTCCGGGACGTGCTTTCGCACCGCTTCCATGCCGCCTTCCTCGCGGTCCACCAGGATGACGGCCGCCGCCACCTCCAGGCCCTCCTCCCTGGCGCGGGCTATGGCCTTGATGGTGGAGCCGCCCGTGGTCACCACGTCGTCCACCACCACCACCCGGTCTCCGGGCGAAAGGTCTCCCTCCAGCCACGCGCCGGTGCCGTGCTTTTTGGGCTCCTTGCGGATGGAAAAGGCCGTGACCGGCCGGTTGATGAGCCCCGAGGCGAAGGATGCGGCCACGGCCACGGGGTCCGCGCCGAAGGTGAGCCCGCCGATGCCCGCGAAGGAAAGGTCGGAAAGGGTTTCCATGACCAGGTGCCCCACCAGGTACATGCCCCTCGGGTGCAGGGTGGTGGGCTTGCAGTTCACGTAAAAATCGCTCATGCGGCCGGACACCAGCTTGAATTTCGGCTCGTCGGCCACGTTCACGGATTTTTCGCACAACAGGTCGATCAATTCGGCCTTCATGGCCTCGGTTTTTTCCATGGGCAGGTTGCCTTGTCCGGCGGGTTTCTTTATAACGGCGGAAAGCCTCGTCGGTTCTCTTCTTTCCCTGCAAATACTTTGGGGCTTTGAAAAACCGGGAGAACCGGGGTGGTCATCGAAAGCCCCCGCGGACGCCGTTTGGAAGAAGCCCTGGTGTTTTCTTGTAAAACGGCGGCCGGCAGGGGCTCCCGCGGCCGGGAAAAACCGGGTGCGGCACTCCCCGGCAATGCCCTGACCCTATACCAAGGGCGCGGCCCCGGGTCAATCGGACGCATTTTGCATGGACGAGCACGACAGCAATACCGACCCCATCATCCGCATGTTTTCCGTGGGCAAGTACTACGGATCCAAGGCCGCCCTGACCGGCGTGACCCTGGACGTTTTCCGGGGCGAGTACGTGTTTTTGACCGGGCCGTCCGGCGCGGGCAAGACCACCCTTTTAAAGCTCCTGTACATGGCCGAGCCCATGACCGAGGGCCAGATTCTCATCCAGGGCATGAACCTTTCCCGCATCAACAAAAAGCGCATGCCCTATTTCCGCCGCAAGATCGGCGTGGTGTTCCAGGACTACAAGCTCATCACCACCCGCACCGTGTACGAGAACGTGGCCTTGGTGCTTCTGGCCATCGGCGCGGACAAAAAATACATCAAGAAAAAGGTGCGCCACGTGCTCTCCCGGGTGGGGCTGGAAGACCGCATGAACGCTTATCCGCCGGCGCTTTCCGGCGGCGAGCAGCAACGGGTGGCCGTGGCCCGGGCGTTGTGCGGAAACCCCGCGGTGGTCCTGGCCGACGAACCCACGGGGAACCTGGATTCCGCGTCCGCGGGACTGGTGCTGGACCTTTTGGAAGGGTTCAACGCCCAGGGCGGCACCGTCCTTCTCGCCACCCACGACGAAAGCCTGCTCAGGCGCGCTTCCCGCATCCTTTCCCTGGAGGCGGGCAGCCTGGTGCTGGATACCGGGCGCGAGGACCCGGACATGGCGGGGTTCGGCCAATGATGCGGATGGCCGCCAATCACTTTTACCGGGCTGTTGCCGACGTGCGGGAAAACCTTGGCCTGCACGTGTTGGCCGCCTCCACCATCGGGCTCATCTTCCTGCTTTCCGGGACCTTTGCCCTGGCCCTGGAAAACCTCTCCGCCCTCATGGAGCGCTGGCACGACAACGCCCGGATCATGGTCTACCTCGAGGACGGAGCCGCGGACGAGGCCGGGGGCGACATCGGGTCCGCCCTGGAGAAGATTCCCGGGGTGACCGCCGTGGACTTCATCTCCGCCAAGCGCGCGCTCGAGGAGTTGTCCGGCCAGCTGGGCGCCCAGGCCGGGGTGCTGGAGGGGCTTGAGGAAAACCCCCTGCCCGACGCCTACGAGCTTACCGTGGACCTTTCCCTGGGCGCGGAAGTGGTGCGCACCGCGGCCCGCATGGCCGGGGAAATCCCCGGGGTGGCGGACGTGGAATACGGCCAGGCCTGGCTCTCCCGGTTCGAGGTGTTCGTGAGGCTGTTCCGCGTGTTCGCCTTGTCCCTGGGGATTTTGCTTTTGGTGGCCGGGGTGTTCATCACCGCCAGCACCATCCGCCTGGTGCTCTACAACCGGGCCGAGGAGATCAGCATCATGCGGCTGGTGGGCGCCACCGAAGGATTCATCCGCGCGCCCTTCTACATCCAGGGCGCGTTCCAGGGCCTGGCCGGCGGCCTGCTGGCCCTGGCCCTCCTGGCCATCCTCTACGCGGCGGCCGCCTCCGGGATGTCCGGTTCCATGGTCCTGGGAGGATTCTCCCCCCGGTTTCTGCCGGCCTGGGCCGCGGCGGCGGGCCTTGTGCTGGCCTGCGCCACGGGCCTGGCGGGCGCAGCCCTCACCTTTGTCCGTCCCGGCGAGGGAAGATGACTTCCCGGCGTTTTCCAACAAGCTGTTTTCTTTTGGCTTTCGCGGTGGTACTCTTGGCCGTGGCTTGGCCTTCGCCCTCCTCCTTTTCCAGCCAGCAGAAACTGATCAACGAGCGCATCGGCGAGACCAAGGCCGAAATCGAACGTCTCACCATGCAGGAAAAGGATCTGGCGGCCGAGCTGGAGGCCGTGCAAAAGGCCGCGGCCCAAGCAGAAGCCCGCGTGCGCAAGACGGAAAAGGCCATCCGCGAAGTCAACGCCTCCATCCGGCGCAACCAAAAGGAGCTGGCGGCAATCGAGGCGTCCCTGCCCGGGCTGTGCGCCGCCGCGGGAAAGCGCCTGGCCGCCTATTACCGTCTGGGCAGAACCGGCACCGCGCCCGTGCTGTTTTCCGCGGATTCGGTCTACGGCATGGCCGTTCGCCAGCGCGCCCTGTCCCACATCCTGGAAGCCGACGCCAGGCTGTTTTCCGAGCTGGCCCAAAAGCAGGAGGACCTTGTCCGTACCCGGCGGGACTTGCGCCGGAAGAAACAAGAGCTTACTACTCTAAAAGCGGATCTTGCCGAAGAGCTTGCCGCCAGGAAACAGCAGCGGGCCCAAAAGCAGGAGCTTTTGGCCCTCATCCGCCAGGACAGGGACCTGGCCGCCGCCGCCTTAAAATCGCTTCAGGAGGCGGCCGAAAGACTCGCCGAGACCCTCGCCGCCCGCGAGGGCCGGGGAGAGGGAACCCGGGGCGGCCTGCCCGCGCTCAAGGGCTTACTGCCTTTTCCCGTGGAAGGGGGAGAAGTCGCCGAGGGCTTCGGTCCCTTCACCGACCCGGCTACGGGAACCACTCAGTTTCGAAGCGGCATCCGCATCCAGGCAAAAGCCGGGGATCTCATCCGCGCCGTCCACAAGGGCAGGGTGGCCTACGCGGGTTGGTTTTCCGGGTATGGAAACATGATGATCATCGACCATGGGGACGGCTACTTCACCGTGTGCGCCCATGCCGAGGATCTGTTCAAGAAAGAGGGAGACCCGGTCGAATCGGGAGAAGTGGTGGGCACGGTGGGGGACACGGGTTCCCTGTCGGGCC
Source organism: Deltaproteobacteria bacterium (assembly GCA_019308705.1). GTDB lineage: Bacteria > Desulfobacterota > Desulfobacteria > Desulfobacterales > Desulfatibacillaceae > JAHJUF01. Next base: position 1,618 of record JAFDHW010000018.1, on the reverse strand, counting down.
CGGGGCTTTATTTCGAACTCCGGCACCACCAGAAACCCCTAGACCCTGGTCTCTGGTTGAGAAAGGGGAGCTAGATGGCCTTTTTGCGCACCCACCGGCGGGCGACCTTCGGGATTCTCCTTGCCGCCATAGCAGCCGTTCTGGTGCTCCTGGGCGCCCAGAAAACGCTGTTCGCCCAGGGCGTCTCGGCCTATGAGCATCTCAAGATGTTTTCCGAGGTCATCGAACTGGTACAGGAAAACTATGTGGATCCCGTGGACACGGACAAGCTCATCGAGGGCGCGCTCCACGGCATGCTGAGTTCCCTGGACCCCCACAGCTCCTTCATGCCGCCCGAGGCGTTCAAGGAACTGCAGTTCGACACCAAGGGCGAATTCGGCGGCCTTGGCATCGTCGTGGCCTTCAAGGACGGGATTCTCACCGTGGTGGCCCCCATCGAGGGCACCCCCGCCCACAAGGCGGGCATAAGGGCCGGGGATTACATCCTCAAGGTGGACGGGGAATCCACCCAGGAAATGAAGCTCTGGGAGGCCGTGGAAAAGATGCGCGGCCCCAAGGGCCAGCCCGTGACCCTCACCATTTACCGTGACTCGTTCGAAAAGCCCAAGGATTTCACCTTAGTCCGCGATATCATCCCCATCCACAGCGTCCGGGCCACCACCCTGGCCCCGGGCTACGGGTACTTGCGCATCACCAATTTCCGCGATTCCACCACCGGTGACTTGAAGAAAGCGCTAAAGGAGCTGGAAGAAAACCATCCCCTGCTCGGACTTATCCTGGATTTGAGGAACAACCCCGGCGGGCTGCTTTCCCAGGCGGTGAGCGCGTCGGACCTGTTTTTGGATAAAGGGGACATCGTAACCATCAAGGGCCGGCTGGGCCGCCACACCGAGGTGTACAAGGCCCACAAGGACGGCGATGATTTTTCCGCGCCCATGGTGGTGCTCATCAACGCCGGGTCCGCCAGCGCCTCGGAGATCCTCGCAGGCGCGCTCCAGGACCACCGCCGGGCCCTGGTGGTGGGTTCCACCAGCTTTGGCAAGGGTTCCGTGCAGACCGTGGAGCATCTGAGGAACGGCTACGGCGTGAAGCTCACCGTGGCCCGGTACTACACGCCTTCCGGCAGGAGCATCCAGGCCGAGGGCATCAAGCCGGACATCGAGCTGAAGGCAGGATTCGACCGGCCGGAGGAGGAAGAGGCCCAGAAGGAGGTATATCCCTGGGTGACGGAAAAGGACCTCCAGAACCACCTGGACGCCGAACAGCCCGAGGTGGGGCCGGACGCCGGGGCCAAGGAGCCGGATAAGGACGCGAAGCCCAAGAACGGGGATGAAAAGACCGGGAACGGGTCCGGGGAGGACGCAGACCGGGTCTACGGCCAGCTGGAGGTGGAGCAGCTCATGAAGGACCACCAGATCGCCGCGGCCCTGGACATCCTCCGCGGCCACGTGCTCTTGACCAGCGCCGCATCGCCCCGCTAACCCGGATTATTCACGAAGCCTGCTTTCCGTGCTGGCAAGGCTAGAGGGGTGAAGGCGTACTTTGGTACGCCGAGCCCCGATAACGCGGCCAGCGCGGAAATCGGGCGAGCCCGAAGGGTGAACAATTTTGCCCGAAT